>JBGQCE010000453.1:0-3744 GCA_041495185.1 Bradyrhizobium sp. | reverse complement strand
CGCCCTCCAAATCATTAAAGAGCGCATGATCTTTTCGCCAAACCGCTCACACTTTAGCGGGTCATGCGCCGGGCCCTGGAGAGATTCGAAAAAGATGATCAAGAGCCAGAGCGAGCGAACACCGAAGGCGCGGGTTGTCCAACTTGGCGGCCGCGAAATCATTACCGAGGGCCTCCATCTCAATTTTTGGGCCGACCTCAGCCATCGCTGCATGACGGCCTCATGGCCGGCCTTCATCAGTGGGGCCGCGCTGGTGTTCATCGCCTTCAATGCGATCTTCGCATCGTTCTACTGGATCGGAGATCAGCCGATCTCGAACGTGCCCGGCGGCGCCTATATCGACTATCTCTATTTCAGCATCGAGACGCTCTCGACCGCCGGTTACGGCGACATGCATCCGCAGACCCACTACGGACATCTTATCGCAACGGTGGAGCTCTTCACCGGCATCTTTTCGATGTCGCTGATGACCGGGCTGATCTTTGCACGGTTTTCGCGGCCGAATGCCCGGTTGCTGTTCGCGGATAACCCGGTCATCTCACACCATGAAGGCAAGCCGACCTTGATGGTTCGCCTCGCCAATGAACGCCACAACATTATCAGCAACGCCACCGCCAGGCTGTGGCTGTTCAAAAATGTCGTGAGCGTGGAGGGCCAGTCGTTTCGAAGGTTCTACGAACTGCCGCTGGTGCGAAACGAGAGCCCGGCGCTCGCCCTGAGCTGGACGCTCTATCACGTGCTCGACGAGCGGAGCCCGCTGTACGGGCTCAATGCTGAGGACCTCGAGGCGTCCAGTGTCTCGCTTGTCCTGGTGGTGTCCGGATACGATGTTGTTGCGGCGCAAACCGTGCACGCGCGAAAATCATACGATCATCCCGATATTCGCTTTGGGCACCGCTACGCCGATATCCTCGGCACCGCGGAAGACGGCCGGCTCAGAATCGACTACGGCAGGTTCCATCAAACCTTTGAGGGATAGATTATCGCATCGTTGTGATGTCAACATTTTCTGCGAGACACCTCGCGGGCGTGCTAGATAAGGTCAGGATGTCCCGGAGCTGGCAACAGTGAAAACCCAGCAGCCCATTGCATCGGAAGAAGAGCATCGCGTGCTCAAATTCCGGCCGCGCACCTTGGCTCACCCTCCGGGCCGGCCGGGCGATCAGGCGATCGGGGAGGACGCGAGGGATGGGCCGAGCGATCTGGCGCGCTATGAGCGAGACCGGAATGAACCGGACGATTTTCGCCATCGCATGCTGGCGAACGTTGCGGCCTTCGCCTTTACCGTCGCACTGACGGCGATCGGAATTTGGCTCGCGATGAGCATCGCCGATCTGCGCAAGACCCAGGATTGCGTGCTGATGGGACGGCGCGATTGCGCGCGCATTTCCACGCCGCATTTCTAGCGTTTCCGGGCTAGGCCGGCCTGTTTTATCTCAAATCCGATCCGGCCCCCTCACCCGCCTCCATTGAACTCGGGGCAGCGCTCCGATATACGGGCACTCGACTCCGGACGGCGGATGGGGCATTCCGGGGCGCAGCCCCCGCCGGTCATGCCATCCTGGAATTTATCTCCAATATATCAAAGGCTTAGTGATGTCTTCTACATTCGATCAGATCGCCAATATTATCGCTGAGACCTGCGACATTCCGCGCGACACGATCACGCCGGAGAGCCACGCCATCGACGATCTGGGGATCGACAGCCTCGATTTTCTCGACATTGCGTTCGCGATCGACAAAGCGTTTGGAATCAAGATGCCGCTCGAAAAGTGGACACAAGAGGTCAACGACGGCAAGGCGACCACCGAGCAGTATTTTGTCCTGAAAAACCTCGCCGCACGCATCGACGAATTGGTTGCGGCCAAGAGCGCGGGCGCTTAAACGCCCGCCATGCAACTTGAAACCTTTCAACTGATCGACCGCATCGTCGACCTCAACATCGCCGAGAGGACGATTACGGTCGAGGCGCAGGTTCCTCAACACAGCACCATCTTCGAGGGGCATTTCCCGGGCTTTCCAATCATGCCCGGAGTCTTGCTGACCGAAGCGATGGCGCAGAGTTCCGGCTGGCTTTTGCTCGGCGTCATGAAGTTCGAGCGCATGCCATTCCTGGCGATAGTGAAGGAAGCGAAGATGCGGGGTTTCGTTAGTCCCGGTCAACTGTTGACGATCGATGCGAAGATTGAGCACGAAGGTTCAGGTTTTGCCGTCACCTCGGCAAAGGCACGAGTGGGCACCGAGTTGAAGTGCAGCGCAGACCTGACCTTCCGCCATATCCCCTTCCCTGACCCTGCATTGCGCGTGCATATGGACGCGATGGCCCGCAAAATCGGCTTTCCGAAGCAGGCGATGTCTCATGACTGAGCCGAAGGAAGCCTGGATCACCGGCATCGGCATCGTATCTTCCCTCGGCGAAGGGCTGGACGCGCATTGGGATGCGCTCAATGCGCGTCGCATCAACGTCGATGAAAAGCGCTTTGCGCCCTACATCGTTCATCCGCTGGCGCCGGTCAGCTTCGACGCGCAGATTCCGAAAAAAGGCGATCAGCGTCAAATGGAGGCCTGGCAGCGCATCGGCACCTATGCGGCCGGACTTGCCCTTGATTCCGCCGGGGTCAAGGGTAACCAGGAAATCCTCGGCCGGATGGACATGATCGTCGCGGCCGGCGGCGGCGAGCGCGATATCGCGGTCGACATGGCCATTTTGAATGCCGACGCAAAAGGCAATTCAGCTCCCAACTTTCTCAACGAACGGCTGATGAACGATTTGCGGCCGACGCTCTTTCTGGCCCAGCTCTCGAATCTGCTCGCCGGCAATATTGCCATCGTCCACGGTGTTTCGGGAACGTCCCGCACTTTCATGGGCGAGGAAGCGGCAAGCATCGACGCGGCACGGATCGCGCTGGGGCGCATAGCCTCCGGTCAAAGCGATATCGCGCTTGTCGGGGCGGCCCAAAACGGTGAGCGCTCGGATCTTTTGATCCTCTACGAGTTCGGTGACTTCAACCTGACGGGCAAATTTGCGCCGGTGTGGGCGCGGGAAAAGAATAGCGGCTTTGCCCTTGGGTCCGCGGGCGTTTTTCTGGTTATCGAGTCCAAGGCGCACGCGCTGGCGCGTGGCGCAAAGCCCTACGCAAGACTGACCAACGTGGTCGCCGACCTGGCGCAACGCAAGCAACCCGGCGCGGTAACGAAATCGCTGGAGACGCTATGGTCGAAGCTGGGCGTGCTTGCCGATAACGGCAACCTCATCACGGGAGCTACCGGGGTCGAACCGGTTACGTCGGAGGAAAAAGCGTTCCTGAGCCGGCACCCCGGCTATGCCGTGCGCGCAACCGGGACGATGTTCGGCCACACGATGGAAACCCAATTTCCCCTGGGCCTTGCGCTGGCGGCGCTCTCGATCTCACGCGGCGCGCTGTTTCCGCCGAACGACCCGACCGGGCTGGAGGTTGAAACCTCCAAGCCTCCAACCCAGATAGTTGTGATGGGGACCGGCCACTGGCAGGGCGAGGGCATGGCTCTGGTCGAGGCGATCAAGTAGATTAAGCGGCGGACTGACGAGGAAATCATGACAGCGCCACGCGACAAAGCAGGCAGGCCGATCGTCGTCGTCACCGGCATGGGCGTCGTAACATCGCTCGGCGCCGGCAAGGCCGATAACTGGGCGAAACTTACCGCTGGTGAATCCGGCATCCGAACCGTGACGCGTTTTCCGATCGATGGTTTGAGGTCGACGAT
>JBGQCE010000452.1:0-3746 GCA_041495185.1 Bradyrhizobium sp. | reverse complement strand
GAAATAGCCAAGCGAATGGACCCCAACGGCGGGCGCGAGCTGGAAGCGGCCGGCGTCATCGACAGCAAATTCGGCAACGTGACGCTGCTTCGCCATGCCGGCGAAGCGGATGGCGCCCACTCCTGCCTTGGCTTCATCAAGCGTCTTGACGAACCCAATCTGCAGATCTCCGGCTGGTCGTGCCAGGGCGACGCCTTGCCGGCCCGCCGCGCGGCGATCGGCTGCATTCTGAGCCGGCTGATCCTGCTCACGGCCGGAAACGAACCAAAACTGGCCGAATTATTCGCCCGCGCCGAGCTCAAGCGGGGCAGCTGCGCTGCATCGGCCACGACAGCCGCGTCAGCGGACTGGGTGACCGGCTCGGAAAACCCCCTTCTGCGCGGCACGCTCTGATCGAGCGCGCCTGCCAAGATGCTGGTTTTCATGAAACTTTTCGTATTCCGCCGCATTATTGTGTTGCGGTGTGGCCCGATTGACCTTGTGACGCCATATTCCCGGCGGCTAAGGTAAGTGCCAATCGAATATGGTGCCCGGGCTGCCCGTGAGGACATGATGAACTGGAAATTCCCTTCTGCTAACAAGCTTGCGCTGCTATTTGCGGCGACCGCCGTTGTCGCTGTCGGATTCGACACGGCGCCGGCCAGCGCGGAGCCTAAACGGCAGTTCGACAACCGCGGCCGCCCCTATTACGGGGCGAACGGCCCCAACGTGTCCTACCAGCAGGGGCCGCGCACCCGGATCTACGTCACCAAGCGCTCCTGGCTCGATGCCGGCGTTGAAGTGTTGCCGGGCGACCGCAAGTTCACCGATTACGCATTTCCGCCGTCGCGATCGTTCGGGATGGAAAACAACAACCGCCCGCTCGACCGTCAGCCGCTGAACCCGCCGTCGGATATGGGCGGATATCCGCAGCGCTTCCCGCTGTATTGAGCGCGTAGAAACTGTCGTCCCTGTGAACGCAGGGACCCCATACGCTGTGTCGTCTCGTTTAAAAAGCGGCTGTTCGACGACTTTCGCTCAACCACGAACGGTTGTGGTTATGGGTCCCGGCTCAAGGCCGGGACGACGACGCCGAGAGATTTGCGCTTACGCGTACAGCGCCTGCAGCTCCTTCAGGATCGCCTCACCCATCTGCGTCGTGCTCACCGCCGTGGTGCCCTCGGATTTGATATCGGCGGTACGCAGGCCCTTCGCCAGCACCGCCGCGATCGCCGCATCGAGCTTGTCGGCCAATGCGCCCATGTCGAAGGAATAACGCAGCGCCATTCCGAATGAAGCGATCATCGCGATCGGATTGGCCAATCCCTTGCCTGCGATGTCGGGCGCCGAGCCGTGCACCGGCTCGTATAGCGCTTTCCGCTTCCTGGTTTTGACGTCGACCTCGCCAAGCGAGGCCGACGGCAGCATGCCGAGCGATCCCGTCAGCATCGCCGCGATATCCGAGAGCATGTCGCCGAACAGATTGTCGGTCACGATGACGTCGAACTGCTTCGGCCATTTCACCAGATTCATGCCGCCGGAATCGGCCAATTGATGCTCGAGCTGCACGTCCTTGTACTCGCGCGCATGCACCTGGGTGACCACTTCGTTCCAGAGCACGCCCGATTTCATGACGTTGCGCTTTTCCATCGAGGTCAGCTTGTTGCGGCGCTTGCGCGCCAGATCGAACGCGACGCGGGCGATGCGCTCGATTTCATAGGTGTCATAGACCTGCGTATCGATGGCGCGCTTCTGGCCGTTGCCGAGATCGGTGATGGTTTTCGGCTCGCCGAAATACACCCCGCCGGTGAGCTCGCGCACGATCATGATGTCGAGGCCTTCGACCACCTCGCGTTTCAGGCTGGATGCGTCCGCAAGCGCGGGATAGCACACCGCCGGCCGCAGGTTCGCGAACAGGCCGAGTTCCTTGCGCAAGCGAAGCAGCCCTGCCTCGGGCCGCGCGTCATAGGGGACGCTGTCCCACTTCGGACCGCCTACCGAACCGAAGATCACGGCGTCGGCGGCCTTTGCCTTCGCCATGCAGTCCTCGGTGATGCTGACCTTGTGGGCGTCATAGGCCGAACCGCCGACCAGCCCCTGCTCGGTCTCGAAATGCGCAATGCCTTTCGCGTTGATCCAGTCGATCAGGCGTTTCACCTCCGCCATCACTTCGGGGCCGATGCCGTCGCCGGGGAGAAGCAGCAGTTTATGGGTCGCCATAGTCGATTTGCCTTTTAAGAAATAGCGAATGCGTGCGGAGTGCTAGTGCGGCATTGCGCTGATGGCAAGACACCTTTGCCGCTGCGCGCCTGTGCAACCGCCCCGGACCCTGCCACATTGCGGCCCCTGCCGGAGAATTCCGTGAAAGCCCATGGCCACCCCTCGCCGCCAGCGCATCCCGCGCGGCTGATCCTGATCGTGTCGCTGGCGCCCACGGTCGGCCTCGGCATCGGCCGCTTCGCCTATTCGCTGGTGCTGCCGGACATGCGCGATGCGCTTGGCTGGTCGTATTCCGCCGCGGGCTTCATGAACACCGTCAATGCCGCAGGCTATCTCGTGGGCGCCTTGATGGCCTCAAGGCTCGTGAGGCGATTTGGCTTGCCGGCCGCGGTGCGCTGGGGAACGCTGGCCTGCGTTGCGTCGCTGGCGCTGTGCGCGCTGTCAGGCAATTTTTTCGTTCTGAGTTTCGCGCGGTTGCTCGCGGGCCTGGGTGCGGCGGCCGGATTCGTCGCCGGCAGCGCGCTGGCGGCGCGGATTGCGCAATCGCATCCCGCACGCGCGAACTTTCTGCTCAGCCTGTTTTACGCCGGGCCCGGGCTCGGCATCCTGGCATCCGGCCTGATCGCGCCCTTCGTGCTGCAGGCGTTCGGGCCGGGATCGTGGTGGATCGTCTGGTGGGCGATGACGCTGCTTACGATCGCCATGACCGTGCCGGTGTTGCTGGCCCCGATCGATATCGGCGCCGGCATCGCCGATGCGGCGCCGGCCGAATTCGCGATCCGGCCGGTACTGGTCTATCTCACCGGCTATTTTCTGTTCGGCGCCGGATACATCGCCTACATGACGTTCATGATCGCCTATATCCGCGACGCCGGCGGCGGCACGGCGGCGCAGAGCGCGTTCTGGTCCCTGATCGGCTTAAGCGCGTTCGTGACGCCATGGGTGTGGCGCCATGTGCTGGCGTTCGACCGTGGCGGCGTCAGTACCGCGATCATCCTAGCCGTCAACGCGACAGGCGCGGCGCTGCCGCTGTTCGGACATTCCGTGGCGCTGCTTGCGATATCGGCGCTGGTGTTCGGCGTCGCGTTCTTCGCGGTGGTGGGATCGACCACTGCCTTCGTGCGCTTCAACTATCCTCCCGCGGCATGGCCTGCGGGAATTGCGGCGATGACCATCGCGTTTGGAATAGGCCAGACGCTGGGGCCGATCGCGGTCGGCGCCGTCACCGACGCGTTTGGAAGCCTTTCCTATGCGCTCAATGTTTCCGCGGCGATGCTGGCTCTGGGCGCGATCGCCGCGGCGTTTCAGGGCAGGCTGCGTAAGAGCTCCTCACCATGAGGAAACCTAACTCCCGCTAAACGAATTGTAGCCCTGGTCTTCCCAATAGCCGCCCTTGTAGTCGTTGGTGACCTCCATCGAGATCACGTATTTCGGATTCTTGAAACCGAGCTTGGTCGGCACCCTGATCTTCATCGGATAGCCGTAGGCCCGGGGCAGGATTTCATCGCCGAACCTGAACGTCATCTGGGTCTGCGGATGCAGCGCGG
>JBGQCE010000451.1:0-3746 GCA_041495185.1 Bradyrhizobium sp. | reverse complement strand
CCGCGGGCAAATTGAAGGTGCCGGACGAGGCGACCGCGCGCGCGCTGTACGATGTGACGCAGGAGGTCTGTGCCGGACACGGATTGCCGGCCTACGAGATTTCCAATCACGCGCGCGCTGGCGCGGAGTGCAAACATAATCTGGTTTACTGGCGCGGCGAGGAATATGCCGGCATCGGTCCGGGCGCGCATGGGCGGCTCGATGTCGACGGCGTCAGGCACGCGGTGGCTACCGAAAAGCGCCCCGAGGCGTGGCTGATGCGCGTCGAGGCAACAGGCCACGGCGTCGTCACTGACGATCGCCTGAACAGCGAAGAGCGCGCCGATGAATTCTTGCTGATGGGATTGCGGCTCGCGGAAGGCATCGATCCCACGCGCTATGCGGCACTCTCAGGCCGCGCGCTCGATCCGCGCCGGATTGCGGTGCTGCGCGAAGAAGGCGCCATCACTGTCGATGAAAGCGGCCGGCTGCGCGTCACCCAAGCCGGATTTCCGGTGCTCGATGCCGTGGTGGCGGATCTCGCGGCGTAAGTACCTCCAACGAGCGAGAGCACGTGTAGCCCGGATGGAGCGAAGCGTAATCCGGGAAAGTCCGCCACTTGCGAGATAATCCCGGATTTCGCTTCGCTCCATCCGGGCTACGAAGCTCTCTCAAACGGACGAGCAGCTACGCGCCAAAACTCTTCGGCGAACCGGCGACCGGCTGACCGCCGCCCGATCCCACCCGCATCACTGCAAGCCCGCGCTCGTTGGTGCCGTCGGCGCGGAAGCGGAACAGGCCATCGATGCCGGCAAAGCCCGATGGATTGGTCAGCACCTCTGGCGAAAAGCGTTGCGGGCCCTGCGTTCGCGCCAACGCGGCGACAAGCGCCACCGCGTCATAGGCCAGCGTCGCGGTGCGCACCGGGTCCGTTCCGAATTTGGCGCGGTAGCGGCCGGAGAAACTTCGGAAGCCGGACGGATCCGGCGCGGCATAGAGGCCACCCTGCAAGGCGGGGCTCGCGAACACGCGCGGATTGTCCCACAGGCCTGTGCCGAGCAGCTGGATGTTTCTTAAATTGGACCCCGCCGCGGTGAGTGCGTCGGCCACCGTCACCACGGAGTCGCCGTCGTCGGCGAGAAAAAGCGCATCCGCCGTGCCGAGCGCCTGCGCCACGGTCCGCGCCGCGGTGGCGCGGTCGGCGCCGTATTTTTCAAACGCGACGATGCGCCCGCCCCTGCGGCCGACCGCCTGCTTGAAGGTGGCTTCCACCACATTGCCATAGGCATTCTCGGGCAGAAGTGCAGCAAAGGATCGCTTTCCGATGCTGGCTGAGTATTCGATGATCCGGTTGACGTCGGATTCGGGGAGAAAGCTCAGGAGATAGACGCCGCGTCCCGCCACGCTCGAATCGGTCGAGAACGCGATCACGGATACGCCTCGCGCGCGCGTCAGTTGCGCGGTTGCCGGAACCGACAACGCAAACAGCGGACCCAGGATGATCTCGGCGCCTTCGTCGAGCGCCTGCTGCGTTCCCTGGCTCGCACCTTGCGGGCTGCCGGCGTCATCCTTGATCAAAAGCTGGATATTGGGATTCTGGAATTCCGCCAGCGCCATCTCGGCGGCGTTCTTCATGGATTGCGCGGCGACGCCGGCATTGCCGGTGGCCGACAGCGGCAGGATCAATCCCACCTTGACCTGCCCGGTGCCCGCAACGAGCGGCTCCTGAACCGGTCCCGAGGGACCAGGTTGCGAACTGAACGGATTGGAAAACGAGTCCAGGCTCCGCTGCATGCCCGCGCAGGCCCCGAGCAGGGGTGCGCCGAGGATCAAGCCAACCGCCGTCCGCCGGGTTGCTCCGGAAGACTGACACTCGGTAGCCTGAGATTTGGGTTTCAGCGGGCCCAGCATCGTATCTCTTCTCTCGACCAAGCAAAATCGGCCAGAAACTTCAACCTCCTAACGATCAGGAGGGCGGATTCAGGCATATTGTCGGCGAATAGTTAACTAAAATAAAAGGATTATGGCCGCACCGCCCGACACCGGTTGCAGGACCTGTTCCCTCCTGTTGTGCGGCACGGCATTCCCTTGCACACACAATTGTGGCGTAAGCGCTGCGTTGCTTCTAGAGCCTGTTCGGTTCTGAACAAGCCAGAACCGAACAGGCTCCAGGTCCTTGTTTGACGCGTTTTCTTTACGCGAACCGGTATCCACTTCGCTCGAAAACGCTCTAGATTGGCATTATACGCGCAAAAGCTGCTTCCATAAATAGAACTGAAGGCTCGACGGAACCCGCGGCGCGCACTTTTTCGCTAGCCGGTCACATCCTGACCGCGCCGAAAGCGGTTCCGGGTCTGTATCTGGTGGCCACTCCGATCGGCAATCTCGGCGACATCACCTTGCGCGCCCTGGAAACGCTGGCCGGCGTCGACATCATCGCCTGCGAAGATACCCGCATCACCCGCCGGCTGACCGAGCGCTACGCGATCACGGCGCAGTTAAAGCCCTATCACGAACACAACGCCGCTCTGGCGCGCCCAAAAATCCTGGAAAAGCTGGCGCAAGGCGCCTCCATCGCTTTGGTCTCGGATGCCGGCACGCCCTTGATCTCCGATCCCGGCTTCAAGCTGGTGCGCGAGGTCTGCGCGGCCGGCCATCAGGTGATCGCGTTGCCGGGACCCTCTTCGGTGCTATCGGCGCTGTCGGTGGCGGCACTCCCCACCGACCGGTTTTATTTCGAAGGGTTTCTGCCGCCGAAGGAAACCGCGCGGCGTGCGCGGCTTGCAGAACTGGCGCGGATCGACGCCACGCTTGTGATGTTCGAATCCGGAAATCGCGTGCAGGACACGCTGCGCGACCTCGCCGACATCATGGGCGGGCGCGATGCCGCCATCTGCCGCGAGATGACGAAACTTCATGAAGAGATCAGGCGCGCGTCGGTCACCGAACTGGCGCGATCCGCCGACACGCTGGAGACGCGCGGCGAATTCGTGCTGGTGATCGGTCCGCCCGCGCCGGGTGCGCAGGTCATGGCGGGGGACGCGCTGGACGATCTCTTGCGATCGTCGCTCCAGCGCGACAGCGTGAAGGATGCGGTGGCGCACGCGGTCGAACTGTCCGGCCGGCCGCGCCGCGAAATCTATGCCCGCGCGCTGGAGCTCGCCAAACAAGTCAAGGGCGATCATGGCGAAGACTGACGGTGCCGCACCATCAGATAAAGTTGCAAAGCTCGCCTCGCCGGCGCGCGTCGCGGCGTTTCGAACCGGCCTCTCCGCCGAGAGCCGTGCCGCCGCTTTTCTAATGGCAAAAGGCTATCGCATATTGGCAAAGCGTTTTCGCACGCCCTATGGCGAGATCGACATCGTGGCGCGGCGGCGCAATCTGTTGGCATTCATCGAGGTCAAGGCCCGCGCCAGTCTCGATGAGGCCGCCTATGCGGTGACACAGCGCCAGCAGGCGCGCATCATCGATGCAGCCCAGGCCTGGCTGATGGCGCATCCCGAACATGCCGATTTCGAGCTCCGTTTTGACGCCATGCTGATTGCGCCGCGGCGTCTGCCACGCCATCTGTTAGCGGCATTCGACGCCAGCCCCTGAATTCTCTTCCCTCCGAGCCAACTTGCGGACCCCACAGATGAAATTGAACGTCGCCGTCCAGATGGACCCCATCGCGCGCATCAACATATCAGGCGATTCAACTTTCGCACTGCTCTTGGAAGCACAAAAACGCGGCCACGGGCTTTCCTATTACACACCCGACAAACTCT
>JBGQCE010000450.1:0-3746 GCA_041495185.1 Bradyrhizobium sp. | reverse complement strand
GTATTTCTCTGGCATCGGCGCCTCCGGATTTGTGATGGGGGCGATCAAGACCGCGGAACCGCCGGCCAGCGGCGGGTTGTCGCTGCGCTACGCGGCATTCATGCAAGGTCTGCGCGATGCGATCGACGCGCGCATACGAACCGCGCTCGATGGCGACCGGCGTGCGATTGCAACCGCGTTGTTGACCGGCCGCCGCGACGCGATTTCCGCGCCGGTCAACGATGCGATGTTCATCTCCGGCCTCGGACACGTGCTCTCGATTTCAGGTTATCACATGGCGGTGGTCGCCGGCGTGGTGTTCTTTGCGGTCCGTGCGTTGCTGGCGCTGATCCCCGGGCTCACCGTCGATTTTCCCATCAAGAAATGGTCGGCCGCAGCAGCGCTTGCCGCCGCCGCCTTTTATCTCCTGCTGTCCGGCGCCGAAGTCGCAACCCAACGCTCGTTTTTCATGACCGCGGTAGTGCTGATTGCAGTGATGGTCGATCGCCGCGCCGTGACGTTCCGTACGCTGGCGGTGGCGGCGATGATCGTGCTGACGATCGCGCCGGAAGCGCTGGTGCATCCGAGCTTCCAGATGTCATTCGCGGCGACGCTGGGACTGGTGGCGCTGGTGCAGATCGGCATGCCCCGGCTGTTTGCCTCGCCTGACGACTCGGCCACCGCGCGCGTGGCGCTATGGGGCGGGCGCGAGATCGCGACGCTGGCGCTGGCCTCGCTGGTGGCGGGGCTGGCGACGACGCCGTATGCCGCCTTTCATTTCCATCGCGTCACGCCCTATGGCGTGCTGGCCAATCTGGCGGCGATGCCTGTGGTGTCGGCCATCGTGATGCCGGCGGGCCTGCTGGGGTTGGTCGCGATGCCGTTCGGCTTCGACGGCGTGTTCTGGCGGATCATGGGCGGGGGCATCGACTGGATGATCGTGGTGACGCAATGGGTCGCCGCATTGCCCGGCGCGATCGGCCGCATGGCGGCGTTCGGAGCGGGGCCGCTGATCGCGGCAAGCGCAGGCATCATCCTGATGGGGCTGCTGCGGACACCGCTGCGCTGGTCAGGTGCGGCGGTGCTGGTACTTTCGGTGATGTGGGCCGTGGCGGTGCCGCAGCCGGATATCCTGATTTCCGCCGACGGCCACAATGTCGGCGTCCGCGGCAGGGACGGACGCCTGCATCTGATGCGGACCGGGAAGGATGCGTTCCTGATCAAGGAATGGCTCGCCGCCGACGCCGATCCGCGGCAGCCTGCGGATGCCTCGCTTGCTGAAGGCGTCTCATGCGACGAGGGGGGCTGCGTGGCGCAGATGGCCGACGGCCGGTTCGTCGCGCTGGCGCTGCGGGCAGACGCATTGCGCGACGATTGCGAGCGCGCCGCGCTGGTGGTGGCCGCGCGGCAAGCGCCACCTTCCTGTCCATCGCCGGTGATCGACCGGGAACGTTTGCGAAGGCAGGGCGCGATGGCGCTAACGCGCACCGGGTCCGGATTTGCGGTTGACGCCAACAGGCCGAAAGGCCTCGATCGGCCGTGGTCGCCGGCGGTTGGAGGAGACGGGGAGACGGAGACGACCCTCGCGCCGCGCCTCACAACCCCGAAAGCCGTCGATGCGACGCCGGCGGAAGCCGACCTGCAGGCGGAGGATTGAGGCGGTGCCGAACTCGTACGTTCAGGCAAAAGCCGCTTCACTTCTCACTCAGCGGGTCACCGAGCGAGGACCTTTCCGGCAGTTCGAATGCGCCCAGGCGGAATTCCTCTCCGGCGTCCGTCTCAGCCGTCTTGACGAGCGTAAACGCCGCGTTGGGGAACTGCTCCCAGACCGCCAGATCTTCCGCGGCGATTGTGAGCCACCCGAACGTGAACATGTATCGGCCCGGTTCGGTCACCCGTCCGACTTTTTGCCATGTGACTTTGTTGACCGCCAATCGCGTCCCCTTGGCGAGCGGTCCCCGCCGGCCTGAACCGGCGGGGATATCAGCATGACCATTTTCAGTCAGCGGAGATCGCCGCCTCTGCCGATCGCGCATGGGCCGGAGCCTGTTGAACCACAGGCAATTGCAGCACGGTCACGCGCTGCCCTTCACAGAGCTGCGTCACGAGCACATAGTTTCCATCGGGAAATTCGATCGCATCATGATGACGATGCGGAAGTTGCGGGTCTATCGTGCCGAACTTTCCTACCCGGAAATTGATGGCGCGCGTCCAGATCCATCTGTTGTCGTATTTGATATCCTCGGCGAACGCGAGCTCGGTCCCCGGCAGCATGCAGACCGCGACCGTGGGCTCGTTCTCTGATGCAAAACCACGCGTCGAAGTCCCGTGGAATGTCGTGGTGATCAGCGTCTCTCCAACCTGAGCGGGGCGCGTCGCCACAGCGTGCATACTATAGTCACACATCGGATTGCTCCTCGTACGAGATAGCCGACCCGCGCCGTCAAGAGGCGCAGGCCTCTATCAGAGTGGACAAGGACGGGAGCTTTTGCCTGCTTGTAGGCAATTCTGCGGCACCAGCCGACGAACCCAATCACAAATGCGTTTGAGGATGCGTGGCCGAATGGGCCTCAATGGCGCGACACGCGCGATCATGGGAATCGCCGCCGCCATTCTTGTTCCGGCGCAGCGCGAGCGCGGCTTGCGCCCGCCGCCTGACGATTGCGAACGCACACCGATGCTGGCGGCGAGGGCAGGCCCCGCCGGGATGTCCGGCCCCCGATGCCTTCGGATCAATACTTCCGGTAAAGCCCGATCAGCTTGCCCTGAATCTTGACCCGGTTCGGCGGCAGGATGCGGACTTCATAGGATGTGTTGGCAGGCTCGAGCGCAATCGAGGCGCCGCGGCGGCGGAAGCGCTTCAGGGTCGCTTCCTCCTCGTCGATCAGCGCCACCACGATATCGCCGGTCTCGGCGGTCTCGTTGCGCTGGATCAGCGCCATGTCGCCGTCGAGGATGCCGGCATCGACCATGGAATCGCCGCGCACTTCGAGCGCGTAATGTTCGCCGGAGCCGAGCATGTCCGGCGGCACGCTGATGGTGTGGCTGCGGGTCTGCAGCGCCTCGATTGGCGTGCCGGCGGCGATGCGGCCCATGACCGGCACGGCGACCGGACGGCTGCCGTCGTCCTCGTAGCCTGCGCTTGAGGAGCGGACCCTGCCGAGCGTGCCTTCAATGACGCTGGGCGTGAAGCCGCGGCGGCCGTTGCCGCTGCCCGCCGGCGAAAGCTCGGGCATTTTGATCACCTCGATGGCGCGGGCCCGGTTGGGCAGGCGGCGAATGAAACCGCGCTCTTCCAGCGCCGTGATGAGGCGATGGATACCGGACTTCGAGCGCAGATCGAGCGCGTCCTTCATCTCATCGAAGGAGGGCGGAACGCCGGATTCTTTCAGGCGTTCGCTGATGAATCGCAGGAGTTCATATTGTTTGCGCGTGAGCATCTCGACCAATCCCCAGTTTGATGGTGCCGTTTGATTCCGAGACGTCTGAGCCAGAGGGCTCGGGAGCCACGAGAGACTCCCATTTGTAGACATCAATACTCGAAACAAATCATGAACAGACACTATATGTTCCATATGTGTTCTGCAACCACTTAATTTCCCGTCAACGCGGACGAGGTTTTGCCGGGAGGGGGCCGCCCTGGGAGGTTCAGGCCGGAAGCCGCAGGATATCGCAGGCCGAGCCGGCGGCAGCCGCTGGCGCAAAGGGGGTGCGGATCACAAGCGCCCGTGCCGCAGCGAGATTTCCGAGCAGCGATGAGTCCTGAT
>JBGQCE010000449.1:0-3798 GCA_041495185.1 Bradyrhizobium sp. | reverse complement strand
TGACCGCGCTGAAGACGGGAGAAACTCTGATCTGGGCGTGTGTCGCGCTTCTCATCGTGGCCGGCGCTGTCCGGGCGTTCGACTTGCGGCGGTACCAGGTGCGCAAATCGACCCTGACCGCCGATGAAGCTGCGCGGTGGAAGAAGCGCCATCAGATCGGGGCGATGATCCAGGCCGCTGCGGTCGGCATATGGTGCTCCACCACTCTGGTGGTCAGTGACGACGCCGTGGCCCATATGATTTGTTTATCCGCAACCACCGGGATCGTGGCGGGAGGTGCGGGCAGGGCCTACGGACGGCAGTGGATATTCCAGCTGCAGGCTTCACTTTGCTTCGGTTCAACTGTGATCGCGCTGGCGTGGCGTGGCACACCCTATTACATGGCCATGTCAGTTGTGTGCGCCGCATTTCTTGTGGCTGTCATGCAAATTTCGGCCAATTTGCACAGAATATTTATGCAGGCGCTTTTGGCGCGCGAGCGCGAGGCGGCGCTGGCCGGCCAGTTCGACACCGCGTTGAACAACATGCCGCACGGCCTGTGCATGTTCGCCGCCGACGGGCGTCTTGCGGTCATGAATCATCGTTTCAGCGAGATGATGAAGCTGTCGGACGATCTCGGGCATAGCGGCGCGAGCGCATCCGACATCGTCGCCGCCTGCGTGAGCTCCGGCTCGATCTCGGATGCGAGCGCAAGGATCATCCTTTCGGAAATCGAGAATTCCCAGGCGAGGGACATCATCACCACCGATCCCGATGTCGTCAGAGCCCGGTCGCTGTCATGGACCTTTCAGCCGATGGCCGGCGGCGGCGCCGTCGTGCTGCTGGAAGACATCACCGAGCGGCGCAACGCGGAAGCCAGAATTACGCATCTGGCGCGCTACGACGAACTCACGGCGCTCCCCAACCGGGTCAATTTCCGCGACGAGATCGAGCGCCTTCTGGCGGTGCCGCACGACGCCGAGCAATTGTCGGCATTGCTGTTCATCGACCTCGATCAATTCAAGCAGGTCAACGACACGCTCGGTCATCCCTGCGGCGACCAGCTGTTGTGCGCCGTCGCCGACAGGTTGCGCGCAATGCTGCGCCCGGAGGACTTCGTCGCGCGGTTCGGCGGCGACGAATTTGTGGTGTTTCAGCAGAATATCAAATCGGCCGAGGAAGCCGCCGGTCTCGCCCGGCGAATGGTCGATCACCTCAGCGAACGTTACAAGATCGACAATCACCTCGTCGAGATCGGCGCCAGCGTCGGCATCGCGACGACGTCGCACGGCATCAGTGCGGACACGCTCTTGAAGAACGCGGACATGGCGCTTTATCGCGCCAAGTCGGACGGCCGCGGAACCTTCTGTTTCTTCCGCGACGAGATGGCGCAAACCGTCGAGGCGCGCCGCATTCTGGAGCTCGATCTGCGCAAGGCGCTGGCCAACGAGGAATTCGAGCTGTTCTATCAGCCGCTCGTGAATCTCAAATCCGGACGGATCGCGACCTGCGAGGCGCTGCTGCGGTGGAATCATCCGGTACGGGGCACGGTTTCCCCGATCGATATCATTCCGGTCGCCGAGGACATGGGTCTGATCGTCGATCTCGGCCGCTGGATCCTGCGCAAGGCCTGCATGGAATGCATGAAATGGCCCGAGACCGTCAGCGTCGCGGTCAATTTCTCGCCGCAGCAGTTCCATCAGCGTGACGTGCTGAGCGAGGTCCGTTACGCGCTCGAGGTCTCAGGTCTGCCCGCGCATCGTCTCGAAATCGAGATCACCGAATCCTCGCTGTTGCGCAATACCCAGCTGACCCACGATGTGCTGGCGCAGTTGCGCACCATCGGCGTGCGGATTTCTCTGGACGATTTTGGCACCGGCTATTCGAGCCTGAGCTATCTGCATAATTTCCCGCTGCAGAAGGTGAAGATCGACCGATCCTTCCTTGAGGGCATCGATACCGATCGTCCGCTGACGCTGTTGCGCGGCGTGGCGCGGCTCTCGGCCGATCTCGGCATGTCGGTCGTGGTCGAAGGCATCGAGACCAACGAGCAGCTGGAACTGATCAGCGCCGACGGCACGGTGACCGAGGCGCAGGGCTATCTGTTCAGCCGGCCGGTGCCTGCGGTGCGGGTCCGCCAGTTGCTGAACGCGTCGCAGGGCCGCCGCGTGCCGGACGAGCTTGTCGTCGTTTCTTCACGATCGATCGCCTGAGGCAATTTCCCTAATCTACGGGTTCGAATGCTGGCGGCCACAAAAGGGTAACCTTAATGGGTCGATAGCTTTGCAATTTCGTTAGGGGACTGTTAATCTTTTCCCCACTCGCATAAGTTGTTTGGAAGTTGGGGAGTATCAGATGAAGCCCGGAGCCGAACCGCGCGCTTCGCTCTTTGTGCGGGGAGGAGCGCTGTTTGATCGCGTCGATTACCGACCCATCGAAACTCCTGAGGAGAAAGATCAGCTTTATTTGATGCGCTACAGGGCCTATACGCACAGCGGATTAATTCCGCCGTCAGAGTCTGAGCGCTACAGCGATCGTTACGACGATGCGCCCGATGTCTGGACGTTTGGAATCTATGTTGACGGAGAACTCTGTAGCTCTATCCGTCTCCACGTCCTGACGTCAGAACGGCGGATGTCCTGTACGACCGAATTGTTTGGCGATGTTCTTCACCCTCGCCTCGATAAAGGCGAGGTTTTCATCGATCCGGCCCGTTTTGTTGCAGACCCGGAAAAAGCCCAGCGTTTTCCAGAGCTTCCCTATCTGACGGTGCGGCTGGTCTTTCTGGCATGTGAATATTTCAATGCCGATACCGGGCTCGCGCTCGTTCGTCCCGCGCATCAGGCGTTTTATCGCCGGGTCTTTCTGAACGAGACCATCGCCGAACCGCGCCCGTTTCCGAACGCATTGGCAAAGGTGGCATTGATGGCGTCCGATTTCCGGACCGTGCGGGAAAAGGTCTTGGCCCGTTTTCCCATCATGCGCTCGAGCGCTTTCGAGAGGCGGATGTTGTTCGATCGCGGCAGCCCGCGCCGGGCTTTGTCGCGGCCGGTGCTCGTTTCGGCGCCGCTCAGCCCTGATGCGGCCGCGACCTTGGTCTGAATGCCCCCCGGTTCCGTCTCCCGCGGCTGCATTCCGTGGCCTCAGCGGGGCTAGCCCAAAATTCCGGCAAAACCGGCCGTTCTGCCGGCTAACGCGGCTTGCCTTCACCGTCGCGCCACATTTACACCCCATTAACTATCGCGGTTGCTTTTCGCAATTTGTCGGCATTTGATCGGGTCTCGCAACACCCCATCAAGGTTGACGGAACGTTCGCTTAACCATCGCCCTGTAGACCGGATAACAGTCGAAAAACGTGAGCGTGGAGGCTCCGGAATGAAACACCAGATGCGTATCCTCCAGGGATTGAAGCTGGCCGCGGTGCTCGCGGTGGCGCTGTCGATGGGCGCCTGCGCCAACAAGAACCTCGGCGCCGACGGCGCGATGGCAAGTGCTGCGACCCCCGGCAGCCAGCAGGATTTCGTGGTCAATGTTGGCGATCGCGTCTTCTTCGAGAGCGACCAGACCGATTTGACGCCGCAGGCGATCACGACGCTCGAGAAGCAGGCGCGCTGGCTGCAGAGCTACAACCGCTACTCCTTCACGATCGAAGGCCATGCCGACGAGCGCGGCACCCGTGAATACAACATCGCGCTGGGTGCGCGGCGTGCCCAGTCGGTTCGCACCTTCCTCACATCGCGCGGCATCGATCCGAACCGGATGCGGACGATCTCCTACGGCAAGGAACGCCCGGTCGCGGTCTGCAACGACATCTCGTGC
>JBGQCE010000448.1:0-3799 GCA_041495185.1 Bradyrhizobium sp. | reverse complement strand
GAAGCCGCAGGATCGAAATTGCCAGATCAAACTTTCACAGCGAATTTTCCGGCGCCGGGCCAGCCCATTGACGAGCTGGCGCTGGCCGAGATCAAGGGCGCGATCCTCGCCAAGCTCAGGCTTGCGATCGGCAAGGACGCGGGCATGGCGACCCGGCACGACTGGTACAAGGCGGCAGCCCTGGCGCTGCGCGACCGCATCGTGCACCGCTGGCTCACGACCGAGAAGAAGAGCTACGACGCCGGCGCCAAGCGGGTCTATTACCTCAGTCTGGAATTCCTGATCGGCCGCCTGTTCACCGATGCCTTGAACAATATGGGGCTGTTGCCGGTGTTCGAGGCAGCGCTGGGCGATCTCGGCGTCGGTCTGTCGGATTTGCGCAAATGCGAGCCGGATGCAGCCCTCGGCAATGGCGGTCTCGGGCGGCTTGCGGCGTGCTTCATGGAAAGCATGGCGACGCTCGCGATCCCTGCGATCGGCTACGGCATCCGTTACGATTTCGGCTTGTTCCGCCAGATCATCTCGCACGGCTGGCAGCAGGAATATCCCGACGAATGGCTCGGCTTCGGCAACCCTTGGGAATTCCAGCGGCCGGAGGTGGTCTACCATGTACATTTCGGCGGCGGCGTCGAACACGTCGAGGCCAAGGGACGCGACCTCGTGATCTGGCATCCGGCCGAAACCGTGCAGGCGGTCGCCTACGACACCCCGATCGTCGGCTGGCGCGGCCAGCACGTCAACGCGCTGCGGCTGTGGTCGGCGCGCTCGCCCGACCCGCTCAATCTCGACGTCTTCAACACCGGCGACTATCTCGGCGCCAGCGCCGAGGAGGCGCGCGCGGAATCGATCTGCAAGTTCCTCTATCCGAATGACGAGAGCCCTGCGGGCCGCGAGCTGCGGCTGCGCCAGGAATATTTCTTCGTCTCGGCCTCGCTGCAGGATCTGGTCAAGCGCCACCTCGCATCCGACGGGCAGTTGCGGGGTCTCGCGTCCAAGGCTGCGGTGCAGCTCAACGACACCCATCCCAGTCTCGCCGTCACCGAACTGATTCGCATTCTGGTCGATCTTCACAACTTCCGCTGGGACGAAGCGTGGCAGATCACGGTGGCGACGCTGTCCTACACCAATCACACGCTGCTGCCGGAAGCGCTCGAGACCTGGCCGGTCGAACTGTTCGAACGGCTGTTGCCGCGCCATCTGGAAATCATCTACCGCATCAACGTCGCGCATCTGGCGCTTGCCGACGCGCGCTGTCCCGGCGACGACGATTTCAAGGCCTCGGTCTCCCTGATCGACGAGAAGTCCGGCCGCAGGGTGCGGATGGGGCAATTGGCGTTCGTTGGATCGCATCGCATCAACGGCGTTTCGGCGATGCATTCCGACCTGATGAAGGAGACCGTGTTCCACGATCTCAATCATCTCTATCCTGATCGTATCACCAACAAGACCAACGGCATCACCTTCCGCCGCTGGCTGATGCTGGCCAACCCGAAGCTGACCGACCTGTTGCGCGAGGCCTGCGGCGAAGCCGTGCTTGACGATCCCTCAAAGCTTGAACGTCTCGAGGCCCGCGCCAGCGACAATGCATTCCAGCAGCAGTTCCGTGGCGTCAAGCACCACAACAAGCTCGCGCTGGCGCGGCTGATCGGCGAACGCCTCGGCGTCAAGGTCGACCCGGCAGCGCAGTTCGACGTCCAGATCAAGCGCATCCACGAATACAAGCGGCAGCTGCTCAATATCCTTGAAGCCATCGCGCTTTATCACGCCATCAAGGACGAGCCCCAACGCGACTGGGTGCCTCGCGTAAAGATCTTCGCCGGCAAGGCGGCGGCGAGCTATCGCACCGCCAAGCTGATCATCAAGCTGATCAATGACGTCGCCGAGATCGTCAACAACGATCCCGCGATCGCCGGACGCCTGAAGATCGCGTTCCTTCCCGACTACAATGTCAGCCTTGCGGAAGTGATCATTCCCGCCGCCGACCTCTCGGAGCAGATTTCGACCGCCGGCATGGAAGCCTCCGGCACCGGCAACATGAAGCTCGCGCTGAACGGTGCGCTGACCATCGGGACGCTTGACGGCGCCAATATCGAAATCCGCGATCACGTGGGTGCGGAAAACATCGCGATCTTCGGCATGGAGGCGCTGGATGTGGTGGTCCGGCGCAAGCAGGGACTGGATGCGACCGACGTGATCGGGCGGTCGCCGCGCCTCTCGCGCGCCATCAACGCGATCGGGAGCGGCGAATTCTCGCCCGGCGACGCGAGCCGGTTCGAATCAATCGCGTACGCGCTGCGCTATCGCGATCATTACATGGTGAGCGCCGATTTCGACGCCTATTACGAGGCCCAGCGCGGCATCGATGCGCGCTGGCAGGTGATGCCGGCATGGACGCGCGCCTCTATCCTCAACGTCGCGCGGATGCCGTGGTTCTCCTCCGACCGCACCATCCGCGAATACGCAGAGGATATCTGGAACGTGCCGGTGCGCGGACCTGCGCCGCGGGTGTTGCAGGAGCCGGGCGCCCAACGCGGGGCGACGCGCTAGAGCCGAAGAACCGTTATCTTCGACGTCATTGAATTCGGCAAAATAGCCATGATACTGCGCGTCGAGAGAGGCTGAGCGTCATTGCGAGGAGCCAACGGGTCGCGCGAATGCGCGCCCGATGACAGGCTCCGCGACGAAGCAATCCAGACTTGCTTCGTTTCTTCTGGATTGCTTCGCTTCGCTCGCAATGACGGGAAGTGCCGAAATGCTGACAAAGGCCCCCCACCTTTTCGACGACGCCACGCGGGTGACCGCCGGTGACAGCTGCTGGCAGGGGCGGACCAGCGAGGATTACTGGGCGTTCGTCGGCCCGTTCGGCGGTGCGACGGCTGCTACCATCCTGCGCGCGCTGACCGATCATCCCCAGCGATCAGGCGATCCGCTCGCGCTGACCGTCAACTTCTGCGCACCGATCGCAGAAGGCGCTTTCGATCTCGACGTTCGTCTGGTCAAGGCGAACCGGTCGACGCAGCATTGGTGTGTCGAGCTGACGCAAGGCGGCGCTGAGGTCGCACGCTTGCTACTGCCGTGTTCGCCGAGCGGCGTCCGTCGTGGTCGCACCAGCAGGCTCTATTTCCGCAAAGCCTGCCGTTTGAGCAGATCCTGCCCTATCCCAAGGTCGCAGCACCCTGGGTCAAGCAATATGATTTTCGCTTCATCGACGGCGATCCGGATTTCTACGGTGCGGACAAGGATGCGCCGGCGAGCGCATTCTCCAAACTATGGATCGGCGACCGCGTTCCCCGAAAGATCGATTTGCTGTCGCTGATGTCGATGTCGGATGCGTTCTTCGGCCGCGTCTTTCATGCGCGGCGCGAGCTGGTGCCGTTCGGCACGGTGTCGCTGACGACCTATTTCCATGCGGATGCGGAAGATCTTGCAGCTGAGGATATCAGCCGGGTTCTCGCGGTCGCCGACGCCAAAATCTTCCACAAGAGTTATGGCGACCAGACCGGCGAACTCTGGTCACCGCAGGGGCGCCTGCTCGCGACCACAACGCAGATCGCGTATTTCAAGGCGTGAAAAAGGGCGGCCTCACGGCCGCCCGTTTCATTACCAAGCCTTCCGTCACTCCGCCGCGAGTTTCACTTCCGGCGCGGCGGCGCGGACATCGGCGTCGACCTGCGCTTCGAACTTGGCAAAATTCTTCTGGAACATGCCGACCAGCGCGCTCGCCGTCTTGTCGAACTCGGCCTTGTCTTTCCAGGTGTTGACCGGATCGAGAATCTCGCTCGGCACGCCCGGCAGCGCG
>JBGQCE010000447.1:0-3826 GCA_041495185.1 Bradyrhizobium sp. | reverse complement strand
CTGCCACCTTGACTTCGGCGCCTTCGCGACCGAAAGAGCCGCTTCCCGCTCGCGACCTCCTCCACGCGCATTCCGCAGAACGGGGATCATTCTGCGCCGGAATGCAGGCTAAATCATTGAAACTGCGTGATTTATCCACGCGAACCTGAATCCGCTTCGCCTCCAAGCGCGTTCTTACCTATATTGATTTGATGCCGGATCACATGCGCTCTTACCTCGATTTTGAAAAGCCCGTCGCCGAACTCGACGCCAAGGTCGATGAATTGCGCGCACTGGCGGCAACCGGCAGCGATATCGGAGAAGAGATTTCGCGGATCGAGGAGAAGGCGGCGCAAGCGCTGAACGATCTCTACGCCAATCTGACGCCGTGGCAGAAGACGCTGGTGGCGCGCCATCCGCAGCGCCCGCATTTCACCGATTTCATCAATGCGCTGATCAGCGAATTTACGCCGCTCGCAGGCGACCGCAAGTTCGGCGAGGACGAGGCGCTGATGGGTGGCTTCGGCCGTTTCCGCGGCGAGAGCATCTGCGTGATCGGCCAGGAAAAAGGCGCCACCACCGAATCCCGCATCAAGCATAATTTCGGCATGGCGCGTCCCGAGGGCTATCGCAAAGCGGTCCGGCTGATGGAAATGGCGGAGCGATTCGGCATTCCCGTGCTGTCGATCGTCGATTCCGCCGGCGCCTATCCCGGCATCGGTGCGGAGGAACGCGGACAGGCGGAAGCGATTGCGCGCTCCACCGATGCCTGCCTGTCGCTTGGCGTGCCCAATGTGGCGATCATCACCGGCGAAGGCATGTCGGGCGGCGCCATCGCGATCACCACAGCAAACCGCGTGCTGATGTTCGAGCACGCCATCTACAGCGTGATCTCGCCGGAGGCGGCATCCTCGATCCTGTGGCGCGACGGGACCAAGGCCCAGGAAGCCGCGACCAGCATGAAAATCACGGCGCAGGACATGCTGCGTTTTGGCGTGATCGATTCCATCCTGAAGGAGCCGGCCGGAGGCGCCCATCGCGATGCCGAGGCCATGATCGCGACCACCGGCGACGCCGTCGCGCAGGCGCTGAACGATCTGCGCAATCTCGACCCCGATATGATCCGCAAGCAGCGGCGGCAGAAATTCCTCGACATCGGCCGGAAGCTGGGCTGACGCCGCATTTTCTGCCGAAAATGGCCGCCATCCGCGGGCGTTAACCCCCGGCTTTTTCAAAAATCCGCAATTTTGGCCCCAATTAGGCCCAGACACCGATATTTAACCTCTATTGACCATGCCTGAGGCGGACCCCGCCGCAACGCCCCCCTCGGCTTGCGACCAGGGACCCCAAAGGATAGTATTTTAGTCAATGGCTTCAGGGCATGAACGCTATGATTGGGGTGCGAAAATTGCCCGTTGGGTGTGGAGCTTTGCATTGATTTATCGCTCGCTGGTTCGCGCGCTCATCACCTCGGTCGCGCTCGCGGCCGGTGTGCTGCTGGCCGGCTGCAACAGCGACGAAATCTCGCTCGCGACCAACGCCAAGGCCAACCAGCCCGTCCCGCCAAAACTCATCGCCGCAATGGTCGAGAAGGACATGGACCTGCAGTCGCCGATGCTGGTCCGGCTGTTCAAGCTGGAAGCCGAGCTCGAGGTCTGGAAACAGGATCGCTCCGGCCGCTTCGCGCTCCTGAAGACCTATCCGATTTGCCGCTGGTCGGGAGACCTCGGACCCAAGGTCCGCGAAGGCGACCGCCAGGCCCCGGAGGGCTTCTATGCCATCTCGCCGGCGCAGATGAATCCGCAGTCGGCCTATTATCTTTCATTCAACACCGGCTACCCCAACGCCTACGACAAGGCGCTGGGACATAGCGGCTCGCAGCTGATGGTGCATGGCGACTGCTCGTCGCGTGGCTGCTACGCGATGACCGATGAGCAGATCGCGGAGATCTATTCGCTGGGACGCGAATCCTTCTTCGGCGGCCAGAAATCGTTCCAGCTGCAGGCCTATCCGTTCCGGATGACGCCGCTGAACATGGCCAAGCATCGCAACAACCCGCACATGCCGTTCTGGAAAATGATCAAGCAAGGCTACGATCATTTCGAAGTGACGCGGCAGGAGCCGAAGGTCGATTTCTGCGAGAAGAAATACGTGTTCGATGCCGTGAAGGCGCCGGATGCCAAGCGGGATCCGGTATTCGATGCGTCGGCAAAATGCCCGGCCTATGTGATCCCGGATGAAGTCGCCGACGCCGTGCGCGAAAAGCAGCAGGAAGACCAGGTCGAGACCGCCAGACTGATTGCACGGGGCACGCCGGTCGCGCGAATCAACACCGGCATCGATGGCGGCATGAACAGGGTGTTCGCCGCCAAGCTGCCCGACGGCTCTACCGGATTGTCTGAAGGCGGCGCCGGTCAGGGCCTGTCGCTCCTGGCCCTTTCCCGCGCGCCCGGCACCATTCCCTCGACGGTCAACCCGCCCCGCGGGCCCGTGACCTCCCCGGAAGAGCCGCTGGCGGCCTCAATGGCGCCGGCTCGAGCACCCGCTCCCGCCACGCGGGTGGCGGTGGCGGCGCCGAATGCGGAATCCGACGGGTTCTTCAGCAGCCTTGCCCGCAAGGTGGGCTTTGGCTCTGCGGACACCACTGCGACCGCGCAGCCCGTTCCGGCGAAACCGAGGGTGATCGAGGCCAAGCGGAACGAGCCGCCGGCGCACCTGGAAGGGTCGATCGCGAAGGCATCGAAGCCCGAGATAAAGCAGGCCGCCGCCCGTCCGCCGCTGAAACCTTCGGTCTCGGACACGACCGCCGCCGCAGCGGCGCCCGCCGCCAAGGACGGCATGGTCGCAGGCTCACAGCCGATCGTATCGGCAAATTCGTTTGAGAGCCGCTTCTCGGCGGCGAAGTAAGCCGCTTCTCGCGCTTTCCTCACAACCAAAAGCCGTCATGCCGCGAAAGCGGGCATCCAGTATTCCGTGACGTTTGAACGATACGGAAGCGTCGCGGCGTACTGGATCATCCGCTTTCGCGGATGATGACATCAGCGCGAAATTACGCGCTGCGGATCGCTCGTCCGCTCACACATGCTTGCCGTGGCAGTGCTTGTACTTCTTGCCTGAGCCGCAGGGACAATCCTCGTTGCGGCCGATCTTGCCCCAGCTTGCGGGATTCTTCGGATCGCGATCGGCGGTAGCCGCGGGCACCAGCGAGGCATTGGCGAATGCCAGTTCGTCCTCGCCGGTATTCGGATCGAACTTGTGCGCTTCCATGACGGGCAATTCGGGCTGCTGGTCCTCCGGCGGCACGATCTCGACGCGCATCAGCTGCGCCGTCACCGCCTCGCGCAGGTGAGCGATCATCGCCTCGAAAAGGCTGAATGCTTCCGACTTGTACTCTTGCAGCGGATCGCGCTGGCCGTAGCCGCGCAGGCCGATCACCTGACGCAGATGATCGAGCATGATCAGATGCTCGCGCCAGAGGTGATCCAGCGTCTGCAGCAGGATGGTCTTCTCGACGTAACGCATCACGTCGGGGCCCCATTGCGCCACCTTGGCTGCCATGTGCTCGTCGACGCGCTGCTCGATGCGTGACAGCAATTCCTCGTCGGCGATGCCCTCTTCCTTGGCCCATTGATCGACCGGCAGATCGATGTCGAGCACGCGCTTCAATTCTTCCTTGAGGCCGGCGACGTCCCACTGCTCGGCGTAGACGTGTTCGGGCACGTGCTTGGTGACGACATCCTCGACGAAGGCGCGGCGCATGTCGGCCACCGTCTCGGCGACGCTTTCGTCCTTCATCAGGTCGATGCGCTGGTCGAAGATCACCTTGCGCTGGTCGTTCTGGACGTTG
>JBGQCE010000446.1:0-3837 GCA_041495185.1 Bradyrhizobium sp. | reverse complement strand
CAGCGTCCGCGACAGCCGCGCGAACAGATTCGGCGCAGTGACGCCGCCATCGGCGCGGGCGGTATGGAAAGGCGCCCATAGCCGAAACAGCCCGGGCAACTCGCGCATGGCCAATTGCTCGACCCGGGCGTCCTCGATCAGGGACACCAGCGCCACTTGCATCGGCTTCAGCCCGCGGATTTGGAAGCGTGGGCCGGAATGGACCAGATGCGCGCCGATATGGGCAAGCATCGCCCGATAGACTTTCCTGACGGAGCTAGTCGCGACGCCGCGCATGCGCGCCGGCACCTGCACGAACTGGCGCTCGAAACTGGCGCGGCGCTGCAGGGCGTCGCCCGGCGTGCCGGCGACGGCGCGGATGAACGGTTTCTGCCGGAACAGCGCGATCAGATAGGCCTTCAGCGCGCGTTCGACATCGGTGAAACCGATATCGCCGGTCGCCTGTTCGAACAGATCGAAGGCGCGCGGGTCGGACAGGCTGAACAGCGCCAGCCGGCGCTCGGGATCGCCGCCACCGGCGCGCAGGCCTCCGAGCACCCAGGCGCGAAAACCGTGGGCGCCGAGTTCGGCGAGCAGGCTGTCGGAGCGGGCCAGCACCGGCGCCACCGATTCCGGCCCTTGCGCGGCCAGTTCCGCGACCGCATCGAGCCAGTCGCGGAAATCGCGCTCATTGCCGAGATGGCGTAGCGCCGGCGCGGTTGCCTCGCTGAGTGCCGCGGCGGCGGCGCGGCCGGCATGCCGCTCGACATCGAGAATGCAGGGGGCGAGCGCCAGCGCAGCCAGCGGCCCGCGCTCCTCGGCGAGGGTCCCGGTCGCGCGGATATAGGCTTCAAGCCCGGCGGGCCCGAGGCCGCTCGCCTGCAATCTTGCCAGATCGGCGCGCCAGTCCGCGAGTTGATGGCCGTTGAATGCCTGCCGGAGCGCGCGCCAGATCGAACCGTTGCGCGGATCTCCGACCAATCCGGATTCGACGAGATCGGCAAAGGGCGTTTGATTGATCATCCCGGCGAGTCCGCCTTTAGATGCAGGCAGTAATGGCGTCCTTGAGCGCTTCGCGCATGTCCGGATCGTCGGTGATCGGCAGCACTAACGCGGCATCGCAGGCCGCGCTGAGCGGCACGTCTTTCGCCACCAGCCGTCCGGCGTGAATCAGCATGCGAGTCGAAGCGCCTTCGTCCAGACCGTGGCCGCGCAGGTTGCGCGAGCGGATGCCTATCTCGACCAGGGTGCGCGCGGCGCTGGTGGCGATGCCGGCCTCGTGGGCGACGATCTCGGTCTCGAGGTCGGCGGCGGGATAATGGAAATCGATCGCGCCGAAACGCTGTTTGGTCGATTCCTTCAAGTCCTTCAGCACGCTCTGGTAGCCGGGATTGTAGGAGATCACCAGATGGAAGTCCGGATGCGCCCGGACCAGTTCGTTCTTCTTCTCCAGGGGCAGAATGCGTCGGTCGTCAGTCAAAGGATGGATAACGACAGTGGTGTCCTGGCGCGCCTCGACAATCTCGTCGAGATAGCAGATCGCGCCGTAGCGGACCGCATTGGTCAATGGTCCATCGTGCCAGACTGTGCCATTGGCGTCGAGCAGGAAGCGGCCGACGAGGTCGGAGGCGGTCATGTCCTCGTGGCAAGCGACGGTGACCAGCGGTTTTTCCAGGCGCCAGGCCATGAATTCGATGAAACGGGTCTTGCCGCAGCCGGTCGGGCCTTTCAGCATCATCGGCATGCGCGCCTGATGGGCCGCCTCGAACAGCGCGATCTCGGTGCCAACCGGCTTGTAATAGGGTTGCTCGCGAATGCGATAGTCGTCCAGGTTGGTCATAAGCTCACGCGGTTCCTGGAAAAAAATGGCCGCGGCCGAAGCCGGATCCGGAGGATGCCAGGGTTCTCACGGAATTGGCTACAACCAAGGGTCCGGAGCATAGTCTGAGACGACGATGCTCCGGACCGCGGCCGCTACAGTCAGGGAGGAAGCGATTCCCCCAGGCCAGCCCATCCTCAGCGGTGGGCCGGGGACTTCTCATTCGGGATGCCGTCGATCGGGCATTCGTCGGTCCCCGCGGTCGGGCGGGTCATCGCCTCGACCATTTCGCGCGTGCCTTCCGGATCGGCGATCCACTTCTTGTAAAAATCGTAGGGGCAGACCGCGACGCCGCGCGCGCTTTCGCCGGAATTGATCATGCCGGTATAGCCGCGATGGACCAGCTTGTAGAGGTGGTTCTGCGACTGACCGGTGCGGCGGGCATCGCGGATCAGGCTCTTCGACAGCTGGGCATACTGGATGCCGTATTCCTCCTCGCCGGTCTCGCCAAGGGTACGGCCGTCGAAGCCGATGATCGCTGAGTGGCCGAAGTAGGAATAGACGCCGTCAAAGCCGGCGGCATTGGCGACCGCGACATAGACATTGTTGGCCCAGGCCATCGCCTTAGAAATGATGATCTGCTGTTCCTTCGCCGGATACATGTAGCCCTGGCAGCGCACGATCAGCTCGGCGCCCTTCATGGCGCAGTCACGCCAGATTTCCGGAAAGTTGCCGTCGTCGCAGATGATCAGGCTGACCTTCAGGCCTTTCGGGCCTTCGGAGACATAGGTGCAGTTGCCGGGATACCAGCCTTCGATCGGCACCCACGGCATGATCTTGCGGTATTTCTGCACGATCTCGCCCTTGTCGTTCATCAGGATCAAGGTGTTGTACGGCGCCTTGTGCGGGTGCTCCTCGTGGCGCTCGCCGGTGAGCGAGAACACGCCCCAGACCTTGGCCTTGCGGCAGGCTTCAGCGAAGATGTCGGTCTCGGGACCCGGGATCGACGAGGCGGTCTCGTACATCTCTTTCGAGTCATACATGATGCCGTGGGTGGAGTATTCCGGGAAGATCACCAGATCCATGCCCGGCAGGCCGGTCTTCATGCCCACCACCATGTCGGCGATCTTGCGGGCGTTGTCGAGCACTTCGGCCTTGGTGTGCAGGCGCGGCATTTTGTAATTAACGACGGCTACGCCGACTGTGTCGTTGCTGCTGGAAATGTCACCGTGAAGCATGGGGGTCGCCTCCTGTTTTGGTTTGAGTTTGCCGTCGATCAAACGGCCATGTGACGGTGGACGAGGTCGTCGGTTAGCGTATCGATCGGTCCGGACGCCGCGACGTGGCCTTTTTCGATGATCACGAAGGATCGTGAGGCACGTCGGGCGAAGTTCACGTCTTGCTCGACGAGGATGATCGTGATGCCGTGCTCCTTGTTGAGGCGCATGATCACATCCTCGATCTGCTCGACGATGTTGGGCTGAATTCCCTCAGTCGGTTCGTCGAGCAGGACAATCTTCGGGTTGGTCAGCATCGCGCGGGCGATGGCGAGTTGCTGCTGTTGGCCGCCGGACAGATTGCCGCCGCGGCGATTCAGGAATTCCTTCAGCACCGGGAACAGGTCGAACACCTCATCCTCGAGCACGCCCGCGTCGCCGGGATTGCGGCGGGCGAAGGTGCCAAGTTTCAGATTCTCGCGCACTGTGAATTGCGGCAGGATTCCCCTGCCCTGCGGCACATAGCCGATGCCGTGCCTGACCCGATCATGGGTCGGGGTCGCGGCAATTTCCTCGCCGTCGAGCCGGATGCTGCCATCGGTCTTGTCCATCAGCCCGACGATGCTGCGCAGCAGCGTGGTCTTGCCGACGCCGTTGCGTCCGAGCACGCTGAGGAAGCCGGCGTCGCCAACCTCCAGCGTAACATTCTGCAAGGCTCGGCTATTGCCGTAGAAGGCGCTGAGATTGTTGATCTCAAGCATGACCGAAGCCCCCCGAGCCAAGATAGGCTTCGCGCACAAGCGGGTTGGTCTCGACGTCGCT
>JBGQCE010000445.1:0-3845 GCA_041495185.1 Bradyrhizobium sp. | reverse complement strand
CATCAGATGATCGCCGTCGCCGAAGGCGTGAACGTCGTAGCCGGTCCCGGTTCTGATATCGCCGAGCAAGCTAGCGAGGCGGGCTTCTTCGCGGACAAAATCTTCCGGTGTCGTCAGTTTCATGTTCGCAGGATCGCCTTCAAAGGTCGTCACCGTCAATCCCGCCCATTCGGCAAGCGCGGCGTCATCGGTGAAATCGCTGCGGCCATCGCGCGCCGCGCGGCGGTGGGCATCGAGAATCGCATCGAACCGGAACGCCTGCGGCGTCTGCGCGATCCGCAGCCGCGCGCGCTCCGGCGTCGCTTCGACGTTTCCGGTCTCCCCGATGAGCTTGATGGTATCGGCGACAGGTATCGCGGGGATGGCAGCGCCGGTACGGCCGGCGGCGTCGATCGCGCGCGAGATGAGCGCCGCCGAGACGAATGGCCGTGCTGCGTCGTGGATCAGGACGACATCAGGCCTTTGGCTGGCGAGCGCTTCAAGCCCGGCATGCACCGAAGCCTGGCGCGTTGCCCCGCCTTTCGCAGGCGGCTCGTAGCGCAACGCGCTGACAGCCTCATTGAAGACAGCCGTGTCGTCGGGATTTAACACCGGCTGCACCGCAAAGATCTGTGGATGGCGGCAAAATGGCTCCATCGCCCGGAAAATCACGGTTTGCCCGCCGATCGAACGGTACTGCTTCGGTCCGCCCACGCCGGCGCGAAGCCCGCGTCCGGCCGCGACAAGGATGGCTGCAGTCCGCTCAACTTTCGGCATAGGGCTCAATTACTGGCGATTTAATGAGGGGAAGAACAGGTCGATTGGCGCACAGCCCTTATCACGCTGGTGCGGGAAAACAGAACGAATCCCAATAGCTGTGGGAAAGGCATATTTTGTTGCAGTGCACTTGCACAATTGCCAGAACTGTCTAAAGTGTAGGCATGAAGCTTGACTGCACAAAATTTGTGCTCAGAATGGATCCCGGCGGCCGCGATGAGGCGTCCGCCAGAACAACGAGAAGTCCGTGACCGGCCCGGAATATTCACGCTCTAAGCCGTTGAAAATAGGCGATATTGAGGTCGCCAACCGCGTTCTTCTGGCGCCCATGTCTGGCGTCACCGATGCACCCTTTCGACGCCTGACCGCAGCCCTTGGCGCCGGGCTTGTCGTGTCTGAAATGACCGCCAGCGATGATCTCGTCAACGGCCGCCCAATGTCGCGGCTGCGCTGCGAGGCGACCGGAATTGGTCCGCATGTGGTCCAGCTCGCGGGCTGCGAGACCAGCTGGATGGCCGAAGGCGCCCGGATTGCCGAGGCCGCGGGCGCCGAAATTATCGATATCAACATGGGCTGTCCGGCGCGCCACGTGACGGGCGGCCAATCCGGTTCGGCGCTGATGCGCGATCTCGATCACGCGCTGCGACTGATCGAGGCGACAATATCCGCGGTCAAAGTGCCGGTGACGCTGAAGATGCGGCTCGGCTGGGACGACCGCTCTCTCAACGCGCCGGAGCTGGCGCGCCGCGCAGAAGCAGCCGGCGTGCAGATGATTTCCGTACACGGCCGCACCCGTTGCCAGTTCTACAAGGGCGAGGCCGACTGGGGCGCGGTGCGTGCGGTCAGGGATGCGGTTCGTATTCCGCTCGTCGTCAATGGCGATATCACTTCCTTCGAGAAAGCGGTGTCCGCGCTTGAAATGTCGGGCGCCGACGCGGTGATGATCGGCCGCGGCGCGCAGGGCCAGCCCTGGGTGCCCGGTCAGATCGGACGCCGCCTCGACAGCGGCATCGTCGAAGCTCCGCCATCGCTTGCCGAGCAGCTCAAACATATCCGCGCGCTCTATGATGAAGTTTGCAGTCACTATGGATTGCGCATCGGCCTTCGCCATGCGCGCAAACATCTGGGCTGGGCGCTGGAGATCGCAGCGCAATGCAGCCGCGCGCCGGCCGTGAGGCTCAAGGCCTGGCGCGCGAGGATTTTGACATCGGACGATCCCTCGGGCGTGCATCGATCTCTTCAAGATGCGTATGACGACTTTGCATGGAGCGCTGCTGCATGACTTCTGCCGCAGAACATCGCCGGCCGGCGCCCTCCGATGGCGATGCCATCCTCAACGCGCTGCCCAATCCGGTGCTGCTGGTTGCGCCCGACGGCAGGATTGTCGATGCGAATATGGCCGCGGAGTCGTTTTTCGAGATTTCCACGCAATTCCTGCAACGCCAGTCGCTGAAGGAACTCGTGCCCTTCGGCAGTCCGCTGCTGGCGCTGATCGACCAGGTGCGCTCGAGCGGATCGCCGGTCAACGAGTACAAGGTCGATCTGGGTACACCGCGAATTGGCGGCGATCGCCAGGTGGATCTTCACGTCGCGCCGCTCACCGAGCGGCCCGGTCATATCGTGGTGATGCTGCAGGAGCGCACCATCGCCGACAAGATGGATCGGCAATTGACGCATCGAAGTGCGGCGCGTTCGGTGATCGCGCTGGCCGCGATGCTGGCGCATGAAATCAAGAACCCGCTGTCCGGCATACGCGGTGCGGCGCAGCTCTTGGAACAGGCTGCCTCGTCCGAAGACCGCATGCTGACGCGGCTGATCTGCGATGAGGCGGACCGCATCGTCACGCTGGTCGATCGCATGGAAGTGTTCGGCGACGATCGGCCGGTGACGCGCGGTCCGGTCAACATTCATTCGGTGCTCGATCACGTCAAGCGGCTGGCGCAATCGGGCTTCGCCCGCAATATCCGCTTCGTCGAAGATTACGATCCGTCGCTGCCGCCGGTGCTGGCCAATCAGGACCAGCTGATCCAGGTGTTTCTCAATCTGGTCAAGAACGCCGCCGAGGCGGTAGTCGATCTCGGCAGCGACGCGGAGATTCAACTCATCACCGCATTTCGTCCGGGCGTCCGGCTCTCGGTGCCGGGCAAAAAATCGCGGGTGTCGTTGCCGCTTGAGTTCTGCGTCAAGGACAACGGCCCCGGGGTGCCGGAAGACCTGCTGCCCAACCTGTTCGATCCCTTCGTCACGACCAAACCGAGCGGCAGCGGGCTCGGTCTCGCTTTGGTGGCCAAGATCGTCGGCGATCACGGCGGCATCATCGAATGCGAATCCCAGCCGCGGAAAACCATCTTCCGCGTGCTGCTGCCCATGTTCAACACCGCCAAACACTTCGATCAAAGCAATCGCGATGACGTTTCGGGTACGCCTTCGCATGCCTCACAGGACACAGGATGAGGAATAGCAATGCCCGCAGGTAGCATACTTGTCGCCGATGACGACACCGCCATCCGCACGGTTCTGAACCAGGCTCTCTCGCGCGCCGGATATGAGGTGCGGCTGACGGGGAACGCGGCGACGCTGTGGCGCTGGGTCAGCCAGGGCGAGGGCGATCTCGTCATCACCGACGTGGTGATGCCCGACGAGAACGCGTTCGATCTGTTGCCGCGGATCAAGAAGATGCGGCCGAATCTGCCCGTCATCGTGATGAGCGCGCAGAACACTTTCATGACCGCGATCCGCGCGTCCGAGCGCGGCGCCTATGAATATCTGCCGAAGCCGTTCGATCTCAAGGAACTGATCGCCATCGTCGGCCGCGCACTGGCGGAGCCGAAGGAGCGGGTGGCCAACCACGTCGACGAATCCGAGTTCGATTCGATTCCGCTGGTCGGCCGCTCGCCGGCGATGCAGGAAATCTACCGGGTGCTGGCGCGCCTGATGCAGACCGACCTCACGGTAATGATCTCCGGCGAATCCGGCACCGGCAAGGAGCTGGTGGCGCGCGCGCTGCACGACTACGGCAAGCGGCGCAATGGCCCCTTCGTCGCCGTCAACATGGCGGCTATCCCGCGCGATCTCATCGAGTCCGAACT
>JBGQCE010000444.1:0-3855 GCA_041495185.1 Bradyrhizobium sp. | reverse complement strand
CGCGGGCGAATTCGTTGATGGCGCGCTTCATGCCGCGCATCGCGACCGGCGCATTGCCGGCGAGAACGGCGGCCAGCCTGTCGACCTCCTCGTCGAACGCCTCGGCGGGCGCCATCGCGGTGAGGTAACCGATCCGCAGCATCTCCGCGGCGCCGATCCTCTCGGCGGTCAGGAACAGCCGCTTGGCGTTGTCGACGCCGAGCCGCGATACGTAACGCTTGATGCCGCTCGTGTAGTAATGCAGCCCGAGCCGCGCCGCCGGCATGAACATCTCGCAGGTGTCGACGCCGATGCGGAAATCACAGGCCAGCGCCAGATCTGTCGAGCCGCCATAGACGCCGCCGTTGAGCCGGCAAATCGTCGGTACCGCGAGATCCTCAAGCCGGTTGACGACGATCTCGAACGCCGATCCGGCGGTCTGCTCCTGCGCGTTGGCCGCGCGTTCGGCGATCGAGCCGAGATCGTATCCGGCGCTGAAGGCGCGGCCGGTGCCGGTCAGCACCAATACCCGGATTGCAGGATCGGCTTCGATCCGGTCGAACAGTTTTAGCAGCACCTCGAGGTCGTCGGGCTGCAGCCGGTTCAGATGTTTCGGCCGGTTGAGGCGGATGGTGGCGCGCGCGCCATCGATATCGAGCACCGGCGCGCTCGCCACACCGGCGGCGCCGGAGGAGTGCGTCTGCATTATTTGTTCTCCAGCGCGCGCCGCTTGGCTTCGGCGTCGATGGTCTCGGCGAGATCGGGATGCCGCGCCATCAGCATGCGGAAATCCACGAGATCGAGCACCAGCAGTTTCGACACCCGCGTGGTGGTGATGTTGGCGGAGCGCAAATTGTTGCCGAGCAGCGCCATCTCGCCGAAGAAGGCGCCTTCGCCGAGCGTCACCTTCTTGCCCGGCAAATCGACCTCGACCTCGCCGGCGGCGATGAAATACATGCAGTCGCCGGCCTGGCCCTTGCGGATGATCATGGTTCGCGGCGGCAGGTCCATGGTGCGCAGCATGTGGGTGACGTCGGCGATCGCCGAGGGACCCAGCGCTGCAAAGAACGGCACCTTGCTGACCGACTCCCAGGTCTTGAGGAAATTGTCGCGGCGGGTCTCCGCGGCAAATCCGGTGGCGAGAATACCGGTCCAGAGCCCGAACACGCCGAGGCCGCAGATCATCACGAGCGCTGCGACCAGCCGGCCGAGCAGCGTGATCGGCACCACATCGCCATATCCCACCGTGGTCAGGGTCGCGATCGCCCACCACAAGGCCGCCGGCACGCTGCCGAAGGTGGCCGGCTGGACGTCGCGTTCCAGGAAATACACGGACACCGAGGCGAGAAACAGCACCATCAGGAAAATCACCAGCACGCTGAAGAGCGGCCCGGATTCCTGCACCAGCACCCGGCGCAACTGCCGCAATCCCGGAATTCCCGGGACCACCTTGAACATCCAGCAGATACCGAGCAGCCACGCCGATTTGGGGCTGGCGCCGAGCACCAGAGCGAGCGGGATTGCCGCGGCGGCGACGGCGTCCACCAGCCCGCGGCCGGATATCGCATAGGCCCATCCGCGTTGCGTCAGAACGGCGTGGCGAAGCCGGACCACCCATTCGAACACAAAGAAGGACAGACACGCCCACAGCACCGCGTCGACCCAGTGATGCGCCGCCTCATAGGCTGGATTGACCGTGAGCAGGATCATCATGACGACGCCGCTCAGGACGGCGACATAGGCCGGCTTGGTCATGTTGCGGCCGGCCGTTGCCGCCACGAACTGCGCCAGGGCTGGGAAAACAAGCGGCTTGGACATTGGTAAGGCGGCGCCCGTCGCTGAAAAAAGCCAGATCACGGCCATGCTGGGCGTGACCGGCCCCCCAAAGTGCCCAAGCGGGGGGAAGCCGTCAACGAGGTGTGCAAAACAGCGTTATCGCCGGAGGCTCCGCCCGCGACTTCTTAACGTGCCGGACCTGCCGGCCGGGTTCCTCAGGGAGAACGCCGGACCGCCCGGGATACGCTGCACTGCGTTTTGGGGCCGGGCCCATCACGGGATTTTCAGCTCGAATTGACCAAAATGCCTGACAAAACGTCGCTCTTTCGCCGTATATCAAAGGCTCTCCCCGCACATTATGATGATCGGCGCGCGCTCGAACACGACCCGCGAAACTATTCACTCCGAAAAAATTGGTTGGCCTCCAATGGATACCTCGCAACTCGCAGAACACGCCGGAACCGCCAGCGCTCTGTTCGCGTCGGTTTTCGTCGTTGCGACCTCCACGATGCGGACGATGATCCCTTTGCGGATCTTCGGCATCCTCTCCAACGTCGTCCTGATCGGGTCTGCAATTCCGAGCCATAATTATCCGATCATCCTGCTGCAGGCGGTGGTGCTGGTGCTCAATTCGTACCGGCTGCACCAGATGCTGCAGCTGGTGCGCGACGTGAAGAAATCGGTTAACAGCGATCTGTCGATGGAGTGGCTGAAGCCGTTCATGACCGAGCGCAAATGCGCGGCCGGCGATGTGCTGTTCTACAAGGATGAGAAGGCCGAGGACATGTTCTACATCGTCAGCGGCCGATTCAAGCTGATCGAATCGGGTATCGAGTTGCCGGTCGGCGCCATTGTCGGCGAGTTCGGCATGCTGTCGCCGTCGAACATGCGGACCCAGACGCTGGAATGCGTCGAAGCCGGTCTCGTCCTGAGCGTCAGTTACACCAAGGTCCATGAGCTTTACGTGCAGAATCCGGCGTTCGGCTTTTACTTTCTGCGGCTCGTTAGCGCCAGGCTGTTTCAGAACATCAGTACGCTGCAGCAGCTGCTGGAGCAGCAGACGGCGTCCGCCTCTGCTGCGCCGAATCCCGCCTGAAAGCCGGGACAACCAGAGTGGCAAGCGTCCTTTCCTCGCTGCGCTATTTGCTCGCCGACTTCATCGGCGAGGAAGACGACGCGCCGCCATTCCTCCCCGGGGGATTGCCCGAAACTGCTGTAACGGTCGTCAGCGAAGGCATCCACCGGCTGATGGACTATCAGGGCGCAAGCTACGCGCAGCTTTATGTGGACCGGTTGCAACGGTTCGTCGGATTGCGGGGCGTCGATGACGCGATGTTCGGCGAAATCGCGCGGCTGATGGTGTTGCGCATGAGCTATCAGGATCCAATCCGGATCGCGCAGGTGAAGCTCGCCGAGTTTGAGGCGGGCGCCGGCGATCCGGGCGTGCAATCCGCCGACGATCTCAGGAAGTTCCGGCTCGATGAACTGATCGGGGCGCTCCCCGCCGTTGTCGCCGAGCCGGTGCTCGGTGCGCTCGAATGGATGGACTGGACGCACAAGTCGATCTCGATCAGCTTCAGCACGAAAAGCCGATGGAGCATACGCCGTCTGAAGATCGAGGCGTCGTTGCGGCGATGGCGCCGATTCTCGGTGCGCTACGCCAGGGAGCGCGCCTGGGTCGAACGCTGGCTGCACATGATCGGCCGCAGCCTGGTCAAGCAGCCAAGGGCCGCAAACGAGATCGTGCAAACCGCCGATATGATCCAGGGTTACGGCGACATCTATCGGCAGGGTCTCGCCGACTGGCATGCGATCATCGACGGCCTCGCCAAGCCGACCTTCGACGGCGCGCTGCCCTTGGCCGATCTTGCCGCCGCCATAGCTGAGGCGCGTGCGGCGGCGTTACCCGACCCCAGGCAGGTCGCGCTCAAGCACACGATCGCGGAGATCAGGGCGCGGGCGCTGAGTGCCGGCGCGAACGCTGCTGCGGGTTGATGCTCGCGTAGCGGCCTTACGCGCTTTGCGCGGTCTTGACGATCACCACATTGTCGTCATGGCCGGTGTGGCGCTTCAGGTGATCGCGGCGCATGCCGATCTCGT
>JBGQCE010000443.1:0-3862 GCA_041495185.1 Bradyrhizobium sp. | reverse complement strand
TTTATATCGGTCTTGCGGCGGAGCAGGACGGCCGCAAGGATGAAGCTGCGCGCATCTGGCGCAAGCTGCTGGCGGATTCGCCGCCCGGGGCGGCGTGGCGCCCGCTGGTGCAAACCGCTCTGGCTCGCGTCGAACCGCCAGCAAGCCTGGCTCGCAAACCGGTCTCGAACGATTCCGCAGGCGCCGTCGCCAACGCCAATCCGGAGCAACGGGAAAAAATGATCCGCGGGATGGTGGATCGTCTCGCTGCACGCCTGCGCCAGGATGGTTCCGACGTGGACGGCTGGATACAATTGGTGCGCTCTTACGTCGTGCTGGACGAGCGAGAGAATGCGCGCGCCGCAATCGCGGAAGCCCACCGCGCGCTCACCGGCAATCCTGATAAGCTCGGGCGCCTGGACCAGGAAGCCAGCCGGCTTGGAGCGTTAGACTCGTCGAAACGACCATGAGCGAAAATTCACAAGTCAGCCGCTTCACGGTTGCCCAACCTCTCAAAGTCGTATGAGCACTTCGAGGTCGCCGAAGCGCCCTAATCCCACGCCGGCGCGAAGCCGGGATTCACACAGCGCCTGTTTTTCGGCAATGCTGCGATCGCCTTCCTGTCCGCATCGTCGAGTATGAGCTTCAGCGCGTCGAGATTGGCCTTTTGGCTTTCCGCGCGCGACGCCTTCGGGATCGCGGCAACGCCGTCCTGGTCGAGCAGCCATTTCAGCGCCACCTGCGCGGCGCTGGCGCCATGCTTGCGCCCGATCGCCATCAGCGTCTCGTCGGAAGCCACCCGGCCCTGCGCCAGCGGGCAATAGGCCACCAGCGGGATCGATTTCGTCGCGAGATATCCGGCTATTTTCGTCTGGTCGAGCATCACATGATATTCGATCTGGTTGCAGGCAATCGGAGCCTTGATCTCCTCGACCACGGTTTTCAGAAGCGCAATGTTGAAATTAGCGACGCCGATCGCGCGGGTGCGGCCCTCCGCTTTCAGCTTCAGCAGGGTTTCGAACATCATCGGCAGGTTCATGTTGCTGGCCGGCCAGTGCACCAGATAGAGATCGACATGATCGAGCCCGAGTTTTTTCAAGGACGTGTCGAACGCCCGGCGGATCGCATCCGGCGCGAGGTTCTCGTTCCACACTTTCGTGGTGACGTGCAAATCCCCGCGCGCGATGCGAGATGCGGCAATGGCGGCACCAATGGCGTCTTCGTTGCCGTACATTTCCGCGGTGTCGATATGCCGATAGCCGAGACCGAGCGCGCTTTCGACCGCCGCGCGACAGACGTCGCCCTGCATGCGAAAGGTGCCGAGCCCAAGCCGCGGCATGCTGATGCCCTGGGTTTGCAGATATTCCATGATGACTCCAAAAGACTTGAAAACCGCCGGGATCGGCAACCGGCGCTGCCGCGTGAACGGGCGTTTCATTGAAGGGATGTACAGATAGCGTATCAGCTGTTTTGATAGTCTGCCCGCAGCGCGCTGCCAAAATCAAGATAGAGTTACAAGGTCAAGCCATTACGACGATGGCTGGAGGCGAACGAGCTGTTCGCGATCGTCACCGGCGTGGTCGGTGCGCTCTTGTTGCTGTCGATGCTGCTGGGTGCTCGGCGGTTATCTGATCGTTACGCGCTAAAACCGCGCGTGTTCTTTCGCCCCGGCGCCTATCGCTTCCAGTTGCAGATGCCGCCCGACTTGCATGGCCAGGCTTGAATCCGCGTATCGAAGGCTTGCGCATCGAGCGGATTGCCGTGTCGCCGCGAGAGCCCGGTGCGTGCGACCGCATGCCGCTTCTCCTTCGGCACCTGCACCACGCGGACTTTTGGATGCGTCGTGCGCGCCACGCGCGCGGGCGTAGCCTCGTTGCCGCGATCGGTTTTTGCTTCGATCCGAACCGGCGCGAATTTGGTTGAAGGGCCAAGCGGCTTCGGCGAAAGCACCGCTCTCGAAAGGTCGAGACCGAAATACTCACCCGAACGGTACTCGCCCGCGACAGCCAGACCGTTCCATGCCAGGAGCGTCGTGCAGATGATGGCGATGAAAATATTTTTCAGGACCATTTGAGTCCTCCTGAAATTCTCATAAGAAAGAACATCACTCATCTAGGGAGCGGAATGCGCAATGCCAGCCGAGTTTCCCGGCAAGGTTACCGCGCGCCGATGCCGCCGCGCCCGAAGGTAACTGCGCGCCGCCGTGACTGGTTCGGCACGACCGAAGTCCTTTGGGGAAGCCGTACGGAGGCACCCCTTAGAATAGATATTTTATATATCACTTATTGACACTCTAACATCACTAGTTATGATGCAGGAGTGATGTTTGATATTGGCTAGGGCGCCCCGGGGGCAGGCCTATGATCACAGCGGCACAATTACGGGCTGCCAGGGTACTTCTCGGCATCGATCAGCGTCGGCTCGCAGAGCTGTCGGGGCTTTCCCTGCCAACCATTCAGCGCATGGAGGCCAGCGAAACGATGGTCCGTGGCAATGTCGACTCGCTGGTGAAACTGATGACGGCTCTCGAGGGTGCCGGCATCGAGTTGATCGACGAGGGGGCGGTCAGCGGCGCCGAGGGACGCGGGGTGCGACTGAAAATCAATTCCGGATCAGCAAGGACCTATCTGGACAATCAGATCGAACGCAAAGCATCTGGTGGAACGAGGGCGCGCAAATAATGTCGGCCGTCGTTTTGCAAATGGTTTGTGTTGCCGGATTGCTTGGGCTGGCAGTTCTGGCGGTCGTTCTGAGCCGCTCAAGGATCTCCACGGCCGTCATCTACGGCGCGACGCTGGCCGTCTCCGTGATTGCATTGATCGGCTCCATCCGCTGGCTGCTCGGCGACACGGCCAACGTCACCGATCTGATCCTGCCGGTCGGATTGCCGTGGCTCGGCGCCCATTTCCGCCTGGATCCACTGGCTTCGTCTTTTCTTATCGTCGTTAATCTGGGAGGGGCAGCAGCAAGCCTTTATGGTCTCGGCTACGGCCACCACGACCCGGCGCCGCATCGCGTGCTTCCCTTCTTCCCGGCCTTTCTGGCCGGCATGAATCTCGTGGTGCTGGCGGATGATGCGTTTTCCTACCTGCTTTGCTGGGAATTCATGTCGCTCACGTCCTGGGCGCTGGTCATGGCGCACCACCGTGAACCGGGCAATGCCAAGGCGGGCTACGTCTATCTGGTGATGGCGAGCTTCGGCACGCTCGCCTTGCTGCTGGCCTTCGGCCTGCTGGCGGGACCCGCGGGAGATTATGGATTTGCAGCCATTCGCTCAACCCAGCACACGCCCTACGTGGCCGGGCTGGTTTTGATCCTGACGTTGCTCGGAGCCGGTTCAAAGGCCGGCCTGGTGCCGTTGCACGTCTGGCTGCCGCTCGCACATCCGGCGGCTCCCAGCCACGTTTCGGCGCTGATGAGCGGCGTCATGACCAAGGTCGCGATCTACGGCTTTGTGCGGGTGGTGTTCGATCTTCTCGGCCCGCCGCAATGGTGGTGGAGCGTACCGATGTTGATGCTTGGGGGCGCGACCGCGGTGATCGGCCTGCTCTCGGCCGCACTCGAGGGCGACCTGAAGAGGCTCCTTGCCTACAGCACGATCGAGAATATCGGCATCGTGTTCGTCGGACTCGGCCTTGCGCTCGCCTTCAAGGCGAACGCGATGCCGGCGGCAGCCGCGCTCGCCATGACCGCGGCTCTGTTCCACGTCCTCAATCACAGCATCTTCAAGAGCCTGCTGTTCTTCGGTTCCGGCGCTGTGCTGACGGCGACCGGCGAGCGCGACATGGAGCATCTTGGCGGCCTCATTCATGGCATGCCGCTCACCGCCTTCACGTTCCTTGTGGGATGCATGGCGATCTCGGCCCTGCCGCCGCTCAACGGT
>JBGQCE010000442.1:0-3886 GCA_041495185.1 Bradyrhizobium sp. | reverse complement strand
GCGCGTGAACACGCGCCAGCTTCGTTCCAGCTCCTTGCGCACGGTGCGTTCCAGCGAATAGCGATAAGCGTCGAAATCGTCGCCGGTCGTGACGACGTTGCCATTCAGCGAACAGGGATTTGCGCCATCGAGCAGTGCCAGCGGATTGGGCCGGCCGTCGAGATCGACCGGCATCTTGCGCAGGCGAACGAGATCGGCGCCGCCGGGTATACGCTTCAGCGCGGCCAGCAGATCGCGCCACAGCAGGCGAGCCGCCATTGCATCGCGCGGCATCGCCGCCGTCAAAATCGGCGCGTTATAGTCGGTCAGGTTGAGATCGGCGAATTCGACGACCCGGGTGCCGCCTTGCAAACAGCGGATCAGCGGCAACAGTGCAACCTGCTCGCCGGTCGCCGCATCCGAAATGATAGCAATCAGCGGCTCGACATGATCGGCGTCGGCAAACGCCCCGTACCACGCATCGAGCCATTGGCTGTTCTGGAACAGCGTCGTGGAGCTGCTACCGTTCCACCGCTTCGAGACCTGTTTCCAGTCGCGGACAAACGCAACGCGGAATCCTGCCGCGCGAGGGATTTCCCGCACGTCCAGATGCCCCGCCTCTGCCGCCAACATCGCCATTGTGGGTCGCGTTCTCTTAGGCTGCCTCCGGCAGATCAACGATCTTGCCCGGTTCGGTGGCGTCGAGCCGGAATTCAGTCGGACGGCGCGCCTCGCGCTCGCGTTTGACCCAGCCGCTGTCGCGATACAGCTTTTGCATCACCGCCTTGGCAAAGTATGACGGGCCACGCAGGTTGCGGGCTCTGGGACGATAGCCGAAGCGATGCCGCAGCAGGCCATTGGCGAGGTTGACGATCTCGGAGCGCCGGATATGGTCGTTGGTGTATGAGACGGTCATCGATACGCTGAAGGTGTCGAGATTTTCCACGCGGTGCGGCGCGTTCAGCTCCCAGTTCAGCATCTGGCCCGGTCCGATATCGAACACCTTGGCGTGCTTGTCGTACCAGGACTCGTAGGGAATATCGACTTCGACATTGTAGACTGCGATATCCTCGAGATGCTGCGGGGTGATGAACGGCGGCGTGTTCGGATAAACATAAACCCGCTTGCGCCCGGCGAGCTGGATCAGGCCCTGCCCCGGCAGATCGGCATGATAGTAAACCTGCGCGTCGGGCGACGAGATCAGGATGCTCTCCTGATGGCCCCATGCCTCAAATCCCGGAACCTTCGTAGCGACTTCCTCGAACATGCCGTCGATCAGGGTGCGATAGCGGCTGTCGACCGCGCCGACGTCGCGCATGTTGAGCCAAAGCCCGCCGCGCGAGATCGTGTCAATCACCTGGCGGCCGCTGAGCTTGCCGATTTCGCCCTCGCGCCAGACGCGGCCGGTCCCGCGGGCGCCGGTCTGCACCAGGCTGTAATGCTCGCGCGGATAACGCTGGATCAGCTCGGCGAGCGTCTCCATGGAGAACAACGGCGACTTGTGCAACTCATGCGCAAGCTGGATCGGCTGGTTGCCCCACAATAGCGAATGCGTATCGTCCCAGCTGCTGAAAACCTTGTTTGTCGTCATCGTCACCCTCCTGCACTTCTTTTTCTCGTTCGTTGGCCCGGTGACGTCCATCCCGGCGCGCTGGTGGGCGCTGTCCCGAAAGACCCGATGCCATAGCCTCAGGGATCACCCGCTGTCCCGATATGAGACGGCCGGCCGACCCTCACGCCCTATCTGGCAAAAACGGTGCCCAGGGCCGGCCCGGCCGCTTACGGGAAGATAATGTCTGGGATGTATGGCTAACGCAGATATTCTCAGAGTCTCGGTTTGACGCGTTTTCTTCACGCGAACCGGTATCCACTTCGCTTGAAAACGCTTTAAGAAGGCGCCAGCGCTGCACGATGGCTTCAGAACCCGCTTATCAGGCGCTCTTTCTTGGCGCGGGCCCGCAAATGCAATGCGGCGTCGGGCAATTTACCCGGCTGTTGTACGAGACGATCGAAAAGCTCGATCCCGGCAGTTGTACGACGTTAACCCTGACGCGATCGGAAGGAACGGTCGCCGGGATCTGGCGCGCCGTGGGATCGGCGCGGAGCGTAGTCTGCAATTTCCCCATCGTGGCCTGGAAGCCGGTGATATTCCGGCCGCTGCTGGCGCTGGCCATCGCGCGGTTGCGGCGGCGGCGTGCCATTCTGGTCCAGCATGAATGGGCCGGCCTGCACTGGCTGCGCCGCCTCACCTACCTTCCGGCGCTGCTTTTCGCCGATACCATCGTCATGTTCTCGCCGCTGGTGCGCCGCGAACTCGCCGAGGATTCTCTGGCCGGCTGGACGGTGCGAAAATGCGTGCTGGCCCCGCTGCCGCCGAACATCGAAGCTCCCGCAGAGGCAGCCGAAACCGTATTGCGGCAGCGACTCGCTGCCGCGCGGGAGAGCGGCAGACTGGTGATCGGCCATTTCGGATCGATCTATCCGGGCAAGCAGCCGAATGCGCTGCTCAACATAGGCGCGGCCTTAAGGGAGCGCGGGCAGAAGCCGCTGATCGTCTATATCGGATCGTTCATCCGCGGCGTCGACAAGGTCGAGCAAGAGTTTCACGCCCGCGCTGCCGAACTCGGTTTGTCGGACGATGTCATCGTCAGCGGCTATGTCGCATCCGACCATGAGGTGTTCGGCCTGTTCAGCGCGGTCGACGCGTTCTGTTATCCGCTCGAAGAGGGTCTCACCGCGCGGCGCGCCAGCATTCTCGCCTGCGTGCAGTCCGGCCGGCCCGTCATCGTCACCGGCCCGGCGGAACCGGACGAGTTCGACCATCATCCGCGCTTCAAGCAACTGATCGACCGCGGCGCCATCGTGCTGGTTGCGCGCGGCGCCGGCGAAGAGGCTTACGCCGACCGGATCGTATCGGCGCTGAAATCGCCGTCGGGACAGGTACCGTTCGATTTCGACTGCTGGTGGCAGGACGTCGCGCAGGCGATACAGGCGCAGTTCTGAAACAACTCACTCCCTGACGCGGAAGCGCGCCAGATAATGCAACCCGAATACCGCCACCAGAAATGTGAACCACAAGGGATCGGCGCGGTCGAGAAAGAAGCTCTCCAGCGACGAGAGATAAAGCCCGAACAGCCAGATCCGCAGCAGCGCCATCGCCAGCGGTCCGTTGTTGCCACCGTGGTCGGCGGCATGAAAATTCCGCAAGGGAGCGATCACCAGCACCGCGATCAACAGCGTCAGACCGGGCAATCCCATCGCCAGTGCGGTGTCGAGGTAACCGTTGTGGCTGTGCGAGGCGTACTCCGCCCATTCCATCCCCTCCGGAAGATCCCGGATCGCACCGCTGCCCCAGAACGCGGCAAAGCCGTAGCCGGTCGGCAGCCGCAGTTGCAGCGCCTGCACGGCAAAGGTCCAGATGTCGGTACGGCCGGTGAAACTCGAATCCAGCGGCAGCATTTTTGCGGCTTCGGCGAGGCCCTCGTTCATTACGGTGCCGACGCTAAGCGCGTTGAGCAGCACGAGCGGCCCGATCAGCATCACGGCGCGCAGCCAGAACGATCGGACCACCGCGGTAAGCGAGGTCAGCGCCAGCACGGCGAAGCACAGCGTCAGCGAGCTCTTGCCGGCGGAGTACAGCAGGAACAGCGATGCGAGGGCGATGATGACAACGCCGGAAAGCCAGGCGCCGGAGCGAACGATGTAGATGCCGAGGAACAACAGCATCGCCATCACAGCCGCCGCCACGTTCTTGTGGCCGAACGAGCCACGCCAGTTGCCCGCCAGCGCAGGCTCCTGCGCGTCGGTCGCGAGATGGATCGACAGGTTCGGTGCCAGCAATATTCCGAGGTAGCAAATTCCCAGCAACACCAGCGCGGCGATGCTGAACCACCGCATCAACTCGGTC
>JBGQCE010000441.1:0-3886 GCA_041495185.1 Bradyrhizobium sp. | reverse complement strand
GTACACGCGGCGATCGACTAATCATTTGGGGACTACATTATCCTGCGATGAACTCACAGGCGACTTCGGTAACGGCCTGGAGGCGACATCAGTCGGCGATTGCGGCTTGTTTGGTCGTTTTGCGGGAAATTGATCGCACAACATTTTGGGAGTTTTGCAACAGTATCCGCCAATTGCGGACATTGGGATCCAGTATCGGCGGCAAGGAAGATGGGAGGCATCGTTCTCTGACAGGCAAGCGACATCACGACATCCGCATTCCGCCGTCGTATCACGACGACCAGATCGGTGGCGTCAACCAGCCGGCGGGCCGGCTGTCGTGATCGATCCGAGTTTCGCCGCGATGTAGGCGACCGCGCCGTCGAGTGTGACAAGCTTCGGATAGTCGAGCTCGGGTATGTCGACGCCGAGGCGATGGTGAATGGCGGTGATGAAGTTCAGGAAATCCATGGAGTCGATGTCGAAAGTTTCGCGTAAGTCCCCGGCAGGGTTGACGGTTGCCAGATCGACCTCGGGTGCGATATTGTTGAGCTCTTCCTGCACCACCTTGCGAATGTCGATGTCATTCATAGCTTGTCTGGCTCCTGCAGCAGCCTGCCGATCTCGGCCAAGAACAACCCGCCCGCGTGTCCGTCACTGACCCGATGGTCGGCAGACAGCGTGATGGTGACCACCGAGCGTGGTCCGATGGCGCCGTCAATAACCCATGGCCGCGTCACGATCTTGCCGAAACCGACAATCGCGACCTGCGGCGGATAGATAATGCCGTACAGTGCTTCGACACCGCGTTCCCCCAGACTCGTAACCGTGATTGTCGGATCGGAAATCTCCGAACTACGAATGCGACCGGCACGGGTACGTTGAACGAGGTCGCGCATACGCGCCATCAGCTCGTCGACCGAGATTTGATTAGCTTCATGCAGAGCTGGCGCCGCTAACCCGCCACCGCGAATGGCGATTGCAATGCCGACATGCACCGCGCTCGCTGGTTCGAATTTGCCATCGCGGTAAAAGCCGTTGAAGGCGGGGAAGCGGCGCGCGGCCAAGGCGGCCGCCTTGATTGCGAGCGCTCCGATCAGCAATCGGTCGTCAGGCGGGCGCGTTGCGTTCTTCTGCGTCACCCATTGCTCGCAGGTTGTGATGTCGACCTGGTGCTCGAGATAATAGTGCGGAATCTCTCGCTTCGATCTCGCCATTGCGGCAGCGATGGCAGTTCGCATCGCGTCGAGATCAAGCCACAGCGCTCGCTTCTTTTCCGGCGGAGCGACGGCCTCGCCGAGACGGCGCTCGATATCGGCATAAGTGATCGCCCCCGCCGGGCCGCCTCCGGTCACCGTCGAGAGATCGATCCCGTGCGCCTCGGCGAGCCGCCGCGCGGCTGGCGATACGCGCGCGCGCGCCGCGGCGGCTGGCGCGACGGGCGGCGGCGATGGTGGCGCAGCGGGCGCCCGCACCAAAGGCGGGGCCGCGGCCGGGACGGCCGGCGCCGCCGGCGGCGGAGCGGCAGCGACAGGGCCCGGCGTTTCTTCGAGTGCGGTTTGAATCCGCGCCAATGGCGTCCCGACCGGCACCTTCGCGTTGAGACCGACGAGAATCTGCTCGATTCTGCCGGCCTCGAAGATTTCGATCTCGATCGCGCCTTTCTGCGTCTCGACCACGGCAACGACGTCGCCGCGTTTGACCCGATCGCCTGCCTTGACCAGCCATTCCACCAGCGTGCCCGCTTCCATGTCAGCGCCGAGGGAGGGCATGCGGAAATCGACCACGGCGTCCCCTCTACGTTCGCCCAAGTGCAGCCTTGGCGGCCGCGACGATCTTGGGCACCTGCGGGATCGCCGCGTTCTCGAGGTGGCGGGGATACGGAATCGGCACCTCCGCGCTGCACACGCGGCGGATCGGGGCGTCGAGCTCCCAGAATGCCTGCTCAACGATACGCATGCCGATTTCCGCCGACAGGCTGCCGCTCCGCCAGCCTTCGTCGATGATGACCGCCCGGCGCGTCTTGGCGACCGACGCCATAATGGTCGCGTCGTCGAGCGGCCTCAGGCTGCGCAAATCAATCACCTCGGCATCGATATTCTCGCCAGCGAGGACAGTGGCGGCTTCGAGCGTCTTCCACAGCGAACCGCCATAGGTGATGAGCGAAATATCACACCCGGCACGGCGAACGGCGGCCTTGTCGATATCGACCGGGCCAGCGTCCGCGGCCAGCCTGCCCGTCATATTGTAGAGCATGACGTTTTCGAAGATCAGCACCGGATCGGGCTCCTCTAAAGCCGTCCACAACATGCCGCGCGCATCCTCGACAGTCGCCGGTGCCAGCACCTTGATGCCAGGAATATGCGCATACCAGCCTTCGAGGCTGTGCGAATGTTGGGCAGCAACCTGGCGGCCGGCCCCGGTTGCCATGCGGATGACGAGCGGCACGCCGAACTGGTTTCCCGACATGTGCCGCACCGTGGCCGCGTTATTGAGAATTTGGTCGAGCGCGAGAAGGCTGAAATTCACCGTCATCAACTCGACGATGGGGCGCATGCCGGCCATCGCCGCACCGATGCCGGCGCCGGTGAAGCCGGATTCCGACAGGGGCGTATCGCGGATCCGCTCGGGGCCGAACTCGGCCAGCAAGCCTTTACTCACCGCGTAGCAGCCGCCGTACCGTCCGACGTCCTCGCCCATCAGGAACACGCTTTTATCGCGGCCTAGCGCATCGCGGATCGCCTCGCGCACCGCGTCGCGGTAGGTGATCTCGGTCGCTGCGGGCTGCGTCGTCACTTGTGCCATAATGCCTCGCCGACCGGCTCGCGCGCTCTATCTGCGTAGGTGAAGCGGGTGAGCTGCTCGACCGGCTCCCACGTTCCGGCCTCGGCGAATGCGACCGCCTCAGCAATCTCGGCTGCTACCTCGGCCTCGATGCGCGCCAAATCTTCCGGATGAATCATATGATTGGCTTCCAGCCACCCCTGAAAGCGCACGATCGGTTCCTTGTGCCGCCAAGTCTCGACCTCGGCCTTATCGCGATAGAGCTGAGCATCGAACATCGAATGCGCGCGCAGCCGATAAGTCCGGCATTCGAGGAAATAGGGCTTGCCGGTCTCGCGCACTTCATGCACCGCCCGGCGGGCGGCAGCCTCGACGGCGATGACATCCATGCCATCGACGGCCTCGGAAGCGATCCGGTAGCACGCCGCTTTGCGCTGGATGTCGATTTCCGATTCCGAAAGGGCCAGGGCCGTTCCCATGGCGTAAAGATTGTTTTCGCACACGAACAGCACCGGCAACCCCCACAGTGCGGCCAGATTCAAGCTTTCGTGAAACTCGCCTTCGGCAACAGCGCCGTCCCCGAAGAAACAGGCCGTCACGCTGTCGCTGCCCCGCATGCGATCGGCGAGCGCGAGCCCAACCGACAGCGGCAGACCGCCGCCCACGATGGCGTTGCCGCCATGGAAATTTGTCGCACGATCGAACAGATGCATCGAACCGCCGCGTCCGCGGCTGCAGCCTTCCTGCTTGCCGTACATCTCAGCCAGCACACTTTTCATGGCTACGCCGCGCACCAATGCCTGCCCGTGTTCGCGATACGTCGCGACAATGCGGTCACGTTTTTCCAGCACCGGAATCACGCCAACCGCGATCGCCTCCTCACCATCGTAAAGGTGCATGAAACCGCGGATCTTTTCCTGCGTATAGAGTTCGGCGCATTTGCCTTCGAAGCGCCGGATACGGATCATCTGCTTCAAGAGATCCAACATGTGCTCGCGCGACAGTCGCGGTTTGTCAGCTTGCGCCGTCATCGTTCCTCGCTTTCGAGCGTCGAAATGTCGCCTTCGGGCAGGCCCAGCTCACGGGCCTTGAGCAAGCGGCGCATGATCTTGCCGCTGCGCGT
>JBGQCE010000440.1:0-3895 GCA_041495185.1 Bradyrhizobium sp. | reverse complement strand
GACCGCGTCGAGCAAGGCGAGCCGCTTTACCGGGTTTATGCCTTCGATCAGTCGGAACACGATCTCGCGGCAGCGAGCGCGAAGATCGATACGGGCTACGCGATCGGAAACCCGACAACGCTTCGCAGCAATACGCCGTGAGCAAGGTCGCCATTCAGAGCCTGCCAACCTGTGTCAGCGATGCAACGCGGCTGGCCTCGAAGCTTGGCCTTCCATTCCATGCGATCGCATTGCACCAATTCCCTGACGGGGAGATGCGTGTCACGGTCGGTCGCGCCGCATCGACGACGATCATCTATGCTTCGCTCGACCAGCCGAACGACAAGCTCCTAGCCCTTCTGTTCGCCGCGGAAGCGCTGCGGCGCGGGGGCGCAAGGCGGCTCGTCCTGCTGGCGCCCTATCTCTGCTACATGCGCCAGGATGCGGCCTTTCATGAAGGCGAAGCAATCAGCCAGAAGGCGATCGGCCGGCTCATCGCGGGAATTGCGGATCGCGTCATTACGGTGGACGCTCATCTTCATCGCACCACTGACATAAAGGCGGTCTTTCCCGGCATCGAAGCCGAAAACCTGTCGGCCATGCCTGCGATTGCGAACGCGCTGCGCATCACAGGGATTGATCCTGCAACCATCGTCGTCGGTCCTGACGCGGAGTCCCGGCCCTGGGTGAGCGATCTCGCAAGCCAACTCGGGCTGGCGCATACGGTAGCGCAGAAGACTCGCCGCGGCGATCGCTCCGTCGAAATCGGGTTTGCCGACCCGGCATTGGTCGCTGGCCGGCCTGTGCTGCTGGTCGACGATATCGTCTCGTCCGGAGGTACTTTGATCGCCTGCGCGAAGGCGCTCAAGTCTGCGGGCGCCGGAGCGATCGACGCCATTATCACCCACGCTTTGTTTCCATCCGGGATGGCAACCGAATTTACCGACGCCGGCATTCGTTCGATCCGCTCGACATGCAGTGTGCCGCACCCCACCAATGCCATCCCGCTCGATGATATTTTTGCGATTGCGCTGGGCCGCGAGATCAATGGCCAATGTTACCCGGAGATTTCCACATGAGCGTAACGATTCAGTTTTGTGGAGCGGCGCACACCGTGACCGGAGCATGCTATCTCGTCAAAGCGAAGTCCGGGCGTTTCCTGATCGACTGCGGCCTGTTCCAGGGTCAAAAGACCCTGAAGGAACTCAACTATGGCGCCTTTCCGTTCCGGCCTGCCGACATCGATACCGTGGTTCTGACGCATGCTCACATCGACCATAGTGGACTACTGCCGAAACTGGTGCGCGAAGGTTTTCGCGGAAGGATCCTGGCGACACGCGGAACGATCGATCTGTGTTCCTATATGTTGCCGGATTCCGGAAGCATTCAGGAATCGGAGGTCGCTACACTCAACCGGCGCAATGCGGCGCGCGGCAGGTCCGAGGTTAGCCCGATCTATACCCTGGCCGATGCCATCGCCTCGCTGCAGTCGTTCCAGCCGGTCGACTACGAGGCCTGGACCGACGTGATACCGGGCGTTCGCGCGCGCTACTGGAATGCCGGGCATCTGCTCGGCTCGGCCTCGATCGAACTGGAATTCGATGGCGAGGGCTCCTCCGGCCATCCGCTGCGCCTGCTCGCGTCGGGCGATATCGGTCCCGACGCAAAACTGCTTCAGCCCGATCCAAGGGCACCGGCGGGCTTCGACTACGTGATTTCGGAATCGACTTACGGCGACCGGATTCGCACTGCGACGACGCCGGAACAACGCCGTCAGCATCTCGCCACGGAGGTCCGCGACGCAGCGGCGGCAAAAGGCGCCCTGCTCATCCCCGCCTTCGCGGTCGAACGTACCCAGGAGTTGATCGTCGATCTGGTCGATCTGATGGAACGCGGCGAAGTGCCGGCCGCGCCGATATTTCTCGATTCTCCGCTGGCAATTCACGCCACCGAAGTGTTCCGGAAACACGCCGCGAGCCTCGAGGGAAATATCGACGTCAATCGCCTGTTCAATTCGCCGCATCTCAGGTTCACCGAGACGGTGAACGAAAGCAAATCGATCGCAAAACTGACCGGCTTTCATATCGTCATCGCGGCAAGCGGTATGTGCGACGCCGGCCGGATTCGGCATCACCTCAAACGCTGGTTGTGGAACAGCCGGGGCACCGTATTGCTGGTCGGTTACCAGGCGCATGGCACCCTCGGCCGGTTTCTTCAGGATGGCGCCAAAGCCGTCCGGATCCAGGGCGAGGAGATCAAGGTGGCCGCTCGCATCCGCACGATCGACGAATATTCAGGCCATGCCGACGGGACCGAGATAGCGCGATGGATCGCCGCACGCCGCCCGATTGAAAGGGGGGTGTTCCTCGTCCACGGAGAGGAGACGGCGATCGCAGGTCTCGCCGAGCGCATCGCGGAGCGGATCATTCCGGCGGCAAAGCTGTTTCAGCCGGTGCTGGACGACATCTACGAGCTTTCGACCCCCGCGCCCACGCTGATGGACGTAAAGCATCGCCGCCGGCTTACCCCTGAAGCGGTGACGCATCTCGATTGGCACAACGACATGTCAAAACTTGTGCTTGATATCAGCGATCAGATCGAGGCAGCGGCCGACGACCGCGCCCGCGGCGTCATCATCCGGCGGCTGAAACGCGCGCTGGAGGGATCCGGCTGATCGCGGGAGACAAGGCGAAAGACGCATATCAGAGCTTCCCCAGACAGGCCACGCGCGCACTTTACCGATCGACGGATTCCTGTTCCAACTATCCCCGGCTAGGCCGAGCCCAACATCGGCCAGTTCTTGGGAGGGATCGGCATGAAGCTCGGCACCGCGATTGCAGAAATCATGAAGCGCGAGGGAATAGAGATTCTCTGCGGCTATCCGGTCAATCATCTCATCGAATACGCAGCCGCCGCCGACATCCGCCCCGTGATGGTGCGGCAGGAACGCGTCGGCATCCATATGGCGGACGCGATCTCGCGCGTTACCTCCGGGCGCTCCATCGGCGCCTTCTGCATGCAGCACGGCCCGGGCGCGGAAAACGCCATGGGCGGCGTGGCGCAATGTTACGGCGAGTCCGTGCCCGTGCTGGTGCTGCCAATGGGCTATGCGCGGCGGCTTGCGAATATCGATCCGAACTTCAATTCCAGCCAGGCGATGCGCGCTTTTGCGAAGTCGTCCGAGCCGATCAACATCGCCGCTGAAGTCGGCAACATCTTCCGCCGCGCCTTCACCAAGTTGAAGAACGGCCGCGGCGGACCTGTCATCGTCGAAATCCCGGCTGACATGTGGAACGAGGAAGTGCCGGAACCGCTGAACTACACCCCGGTGTTGCGCACCCGATACGGCGCCGACCCCGTGCATGTCAGGCAGGCGGCGGCGCTTTTGATCGGCGCCAAGCGGCCGGTGATCTATGCCGGCCAGGGCGTGCATTATGCGAAAGCCTGGCCGCAACTGAAGCGGCTGGCCGAACGGCTCGCCATCCCCGTCACCACAAGCCTCGGCGGCAAGTCGTCCTTTCCGGAGACACACCCGTTGTCGCTCGGCTCAGGCGGTCTCGCCGTGCCGCGCGCGGTGCCGAAATTCCTTGGTGAGGCCGACGTGATTTTCGGCATTGGCTGCTCGTTTACGGAGACGAACTTCGGCATCGCGATGCCCAAGGGCAAGACCATCATCCATTCGACGCTGGACCCCGCGCATCTCAACAAGGATGTCGAGGCCAAAATCGGCCTTGTCGGCGATGCCGGGCTGGTGCTCGACGCGCTGCTGGAAGAGATCGGCAAGAGCGTCACATCGGACCGCGATGCAAGCGCCGTCGCCGCCGAGATCGCCGCCTCGCATAAGGAGTGGCTCGCGAAATGGATGCCGAAACTGACGAGCAACGATGCGCCATTAAACCCCTATCGCGTGCTCTGG
>JBGQCE010000439.1:0-3896 GCA_041495185.1 Bradyrhizobium sp. | reverse complement strand
TGACCGAGTAGGGCGACATCTCGGCGCCGATGATGCGATAGCCATCAGCCATGGGGGTTTCCTCCGCTTGCGTTTTCTTGACGGCTTTATCGCCTGCTCTATCCTGACATGATCTATATCATCTAAAACACAGGGCGCGGAACGAACAAGAGTTGCAAATGCACCAGCTCAGCAAACACGACGATGTGACGATCCCGGCAGATCAGCCGGGATTGCTCGCGCCGGATACGTCCGGCATGAATTTCTACCGGGCCGACCCGGCGTTGACGGATCTGCTGCGCATCTATCTCACCGATGCGCTGTTTCGCCATATCGAGCCGCATCTCGACCGGCTGGGCGGGCTCGCCGGCGGTCATCTCGACGAATGCGCGCGGCTTGCCGACCGGCACGTGCCGGTGCTGCACCAGCGCGACCGCTTCGGCCGCGATGCGCAGTGGATCGAGTATCACCCGGCCTATCGCGAGCTGGAGCGCGCCGCCTTCGGCGAATTCGGCATTCACGCCATGTCGGTCCGCAAGGGTATTTTGGGCTGGCCGGACAAATATCCCGTCGTGGCCAAGCACGCCTTCACCTTTCTGTTCAATCAGGCCGAGTTCGGCCTGGGCTGCCCGATCAATGTCACCGACGGCTGCGCCAAGTTGCTTGCGAATTTCGGCAGCGATGCATTGAAGGCGAGGTACCTCGACGGACTGACCCAGACCGACATGAGCAGACTGACCCAAGGCGGCCAGTTCATGACCGAGAAGGAAGGCGGCTCCGACGTCGGCAAGCTCACCACTACGGCCGTGCAGGAAGGCGATCACTGGCGTCTCGCGGGCGAGAAGTGGTTCTGCTCCAATGCGGATGCAGAAGTCGTGATGCTGCTGGCGCGGCCGCAAGGCGCGGTCGGCGGCACGCGCGGCGTTGGCCTGTTCCTGATGCCGCGCCGGCTCGACGACGGCTCGCCCAATCACTACCGGATCGTTCGCCTCAAGGACAAGCTCGGCACCCGCTCGATGGCCTCGGGCGAGATCAAGCTGGAAGGCGCGATTGCCTATGCGGTGGGAAGGCTCGATCGCGGCTTCGTGCAGATGGCCGAAATGGTCAATTCGTCAAGGCTCTCCAACGGCGTCAAATCCACCGCCTTGATGCGGCGCGCGCATCACGACGCCATGACGGTCGCCGCAAATCGCGTGGTGTTCGGAAGCCGCATTATCGATCTGCCGCTGGCGCGGCGGCAATTGATGAAGATCATGCTCGCCACCGAGCAGGCGCTGTCGATGAGTTTCTTAACCGCCGACGCGCTCGACCGTGCCGAGGCCGGCAGCCAGGACGCGGCAGCGCTGTTGCGTATTCTGACGCCGACCTTGAAATTCCGCGCCACCCGCGATGCGCGCAAGGTCTGCGGCGACGCGCTGGAGATGCGCGGCGGTATCGGTTATATCGAGGAATTCGCAACCGCGCGGCTGCTGCGCGACGCGCATCTCGGCTCGATCTGGGAAGGCACCGGTAACATCGTCGCGCTCGATGCGCTGAGGCGCGCGGTCGGCCGCCATGGCGCAGAGGCTGCGCTAGCAGCGGATATGCATGCCCGCCTCGACGACAGCGCCAATGTGCCGCAGGCCTGGCGCGCTCGCTTGCGCGATCTCGCAGACCGCGCCGTCGGTTTTGCCCGAGAGGTCGCGTCGCGCACCGACAACGAAGCCGAAGCGCGGCGCGCCACCAGCCTGCTCTATCACGTCGCCAGCGCCGTGGCGCTTGCATGGGAGGGCGGGCGCATCCACGAGACGCGCGGCGATGCGCGCCGGCTGTTGCTGTCCCGCATGGTCATCGATCACCGGTTACAGGCGAACGATCCGTTCCGGGTGACGGAAAATGCAGTGCAGCGCGCAATCACAGGCCATCTGCTCGGCGAGCGCAGTGTGGGCATGGCCGAGGTTGGCGAATTGCTTTCGGCAGCGTAGGCTCGCTTCCGAGAGCAGTGCTGGTTTCAAAGAACAACACAAAGTTGAGGGAGTATCCGATGAAGGCCGCCGTCCTGTATGAAGTCAACAAGCCGCTCATGATCGAGGACGTCAGCCTGCAAAAGCCGGGACCGCGCGAGGTACTGATCCGCACTTCCGTCGCCGGGCTTTGCCATTCCGACCTGCATTTCATGGAAGGGCTTTATCCGCATCCGCTGCCGGCGGTGCTCGGCCACGAGTCAGCAGGCGTCGTCGAGCAGGTCGGTTCCGACGTCACCTATGTGAAGCCCGGCGATCATGTCGTGACCTGTCTGTCGGTATTCTGCGGCACCTGCGACAATTGCACGACCGGGCGGCCGGTGCTGTGCACCGATACCACCGTGAAGTTGCTGCCCGGCGTATCCAACCGCCTGTCATGGGCGCGATCTGAGAAACTGAACCAGTTCCTCAATTTGTCGTCCTTTGCCGAGCAGATGCTGGTGCATGAGAACGCCATCGTCAAAATCCGCAAGGACATGCCGCTCGATCTGGCGGCGCTGATCGGTTGCGGCGTCATTACCGGTTACGGCGCCGTGGTCAACACCGCGAAGGTCGCGCCCGGCGAGACCGTGGTGGTGATCGGCTGCGGCGGCGTCGGCATGGCCGCGATCAACGGCGCGCAGATCGCCGGCGCCGGCCGCGTTATCGCGGTCGATACCAATCCGGCGAAGTTGCAGCTTGCGACGAAACTGGGCGCCACCGACATCGTCGATCCCAGGAATGGCGATGTGGTGCAGCAGGTGCGCGATCTCACCAATGGCGGCGTGCATCATTCGTTCGAAGTGCTCGGCCGCAAGGAGACCGCAGAGCAGGCGTTTGCGATGCTGGCGCCCGGCGGCACCGCCACCATCGTCGGGATGATTCCATTCGGCCAGAAGATCGAGCTGCACGGCTTCGATTTCCTGCGCGAACGCAAGATCCAGGGCTCCTCGATGGGCTCGAACCATTTCCGCGTCGACATGCCGCGCCTGATCGAGTTCTACATGCGCGGCAAGCTGCATCTGGAGGACTGGATCTCGGCCAAGCTGAAACTATCGGAGATCAACGAAGGTTTTGCCGCGATGAAGGCCGGCAAGACCGTGCGCAGCGTCATCGTGTTTGATGCTTAGCCGTCATTCCGGGGCGTCGCATGAGCGACGAACCCGGAATCCAGGTGTTATGCGGCACGAGATTCCGGGTTCGCGAGTTTCACTCGCGCCCCGGAATGACGAGTTCCCTATCGCGATACATGCGCCGACACCGCGAGCCAGCGCCCGTTCTGCCGCGCCCAGACGTCGGTGTAGCGCCCCGAACCGGACTTTCCATCCGGCATCGTGTAGCGGGTCGTGGCGTGGATGATGGCGAAGTCGCCCATCAGGCGAATCTTGACGTCATGCGCCTCGAGATTCCGGATCGTCACGGGCACTGCGGTCTGCTTGAGAAAGCCTGATCGATCGACCAGCGACTTGTCGGGATTGGAGCAATAGAAGTCGTCGGCAAGAATCTCGTCGAAGCGTTTGACGTCCGAATTCTGCACCGAGGCGACATAATCCCGATTAAGCGCCGTCAGTTCAGCGAGATCATTTTTCATCGTCTGTCCTTTCTGGTCATTCCGGGGGTGAGGAAAGCTATCCCGGCAGCATGCGCTGCATGATGCGGTCGCGGTAGACGAAGAGGTGAGCCAGCGCGGCCGCCACATGGAGGCCGATCACTGCCAGCAGCGTCCATTCCATTGCCTGATGCAGGCCGTCGATCGCTTTGCCGGCCGCCGCATTGTTCGAAGCCAGCATCGGCATCGGCACGAGATAAAACAAGGACATCGACCAGCCGCGAAATGACGCGAACAGCCAGCCGGTGACGGTCGTGCCCAGCACCAGCGCATAGAGCAGCCAATGCGCGCTTTGCGAACCCAGCCGCTGCCATGGAGGAAGCGAG
>JBGQCE010000438.1:0-3901 GCA_041495185.1 Bradyrhizobium sp. | reverse complement strand
GATCAGCGCGCCGACCGTCGGAATAAAGGCGAGCAGGCCGGCCTGGATACCCAGAATGAACGAACTCTGGATGCCGATGATGGCAAGGCCAATCCAGGTGACGACGAAGACCGCGAACATGGTGATGATCTGCGCAATCAGCCAGCGCTCCAGCGTCTCGCCGATGCGGTCGACGATGACAGTTGCGCGCGCCCGGTGCCGCGCCGGGGCCAGGAACAGCAGTCCCCTTCGATAAACACCCGGCTGCGCCGCGAAGGTCAGTCCGAGAAACAGCACGATAAAGAAATTTCCAACCGCGCTCACGGTGCCCAGCAGTAACCTGAACGTCTGGCTGACGATCGCGCCGCCGCTTGAGGCGATCGCGCCGGCGCCCGGAAGATTATGCGTCGGCGCAGCGCCCGGCGCTGCCGGTGCCGACGAAGGTGCCGATGTCGTATTGCCGATGTCGAAAAAGCTGGTATCGATGCCGTTTCGTTCAAGGAAGGTTTTGACGCCGACCAGCTGCGACTTGATGGTATCGCTCAGCGCAGTGGCCTGTTGCGCGATGGTGGCGCCGCCGAGGAAGACCACGCCCGACAAGAGGCTTGCGAGCACCAGGCAGACAATCGTCAGCCGCAGCGAATGCGGCAGCCTGACAACGCGGCCGAGCATATTGGTCATGGCGTTCAGCGCTACCCCGAGCAGCATTCCCGCGAAGATCAGAAACAGCGTCGCGGCGAAATACCAGGTGAACAGCAGTAGCGCCGCAAACAAGACGATGCTGATGCCGCCTACCGAAATCGACCATGCCAGATCGTTGCGCGCCCGAAGACGATCGTAAGCGGAGACGGTCACGTTGATTCCTTTTTCAGGCCGGTTTCCGCCAGCACTCTTTCGCCAAACACGTCCGGGATCAAGCGGAGAAGGTGCGCGGGTTTGACGCCGGCGCGTTCGTTGTGCAAAGCGATGAATGGAAAAGCGCGGATCAAGCGAGGGGCGGACACTATGAACTTCAAATGGATCGGGCCGCTGGCGCTATTGGCCGCACTTGTCATCGGCGACCAGATTCGCATCAACCGGCCCGGCCACAAATATCGTCTGACGGTCGAGGTGGAAACGCCCGAGGGGGTCAAATCGGCCTCCGGCGTTATGTCGGTGCATCCCGATAGAGGCTACAGCCGTCGCGGGCGCACAAGCACCAAGGGCGATGCCGTATTCGTCGATCTCGGCGGCGGCAAAAATCTTGTGGCGCTGCTGGCGCACATCGACGGGACGCTCGATCTCGACGGAATGAATTATGTGGCGTTGCGCGCCTATAAAGCCGCCGGCCGCAACGTGTCATTCAACGAGATGAGCCGGATGACCGGCGCCGTGCCGGTGACAGGCGCGCTGATTCCGGTCCTCGTGACGTTCGCCGCTTCAGGCGATCCCGCCTCCGCGCGCACGGTGCCGCCGGATGATCTGGCGGCAGCGCTCGGCAAGGGATTTCGTCTCCGTGGCATTTCCGCCGAGGCGGTGCCGAACGGGGTATGGCCGCTCGATTTCGGGGGCGCGCTCGGTGAGTCCGTGACCCGCGGGATCGAGGCGAAATTGCCATGGTGGAATCGGGCCGACAATCCGGCGGCCATTGCGATTCGGGCGGCGGGGCTGCCGGCCGGCGAGGCGATCGATCCGAAGGAGGCGTTCACGCGAAAATAGCATTACCGCTGTGCGGCGTAACATGTTGATCCGGCGCGGGCTGGCAGGCATGATCTGCCCCGACATTTGGGACGTGGGATTGGATTTGAGGCGATGAGGAGGCCGGTAGTCGGTGTGATCGGGAATGCCTATCGCATCGAAAATCGATTTGCGACACAGATGGTCGGAGAGCGAAATCTTCGCGCGGTGGCCGAAGTCGCGGGCGCGCTGCCGCTGATGTTTGCGGGTTCCCCCGACATCACGGACATCGGCGCTTTGCTGGATGCGGTCGACGGCGTGGTGCTGACGGGGGCCCGTGCCAATGTTCACCCGACGCGGTTTCGCACCGACCCGGATCCCCGGCACGAACCCTATGACCTCCATCGCGACGACGTGGCGCTGGCGCTATCTGAAGCCTGCGTCGCCCGCGGCATCCCGCTGTTCGGCATCTGCCGCGGCCTGCAGGAGATGAACGTCGCCTTTGGCGGTTCGCTACATCCGGAAATCCGCGAATTGCCGGGCCGCATGAACCACCGGATGCCGCGGCTGGAGAACGGTGAAATTCACCCCGACCCCAACGTCATCTTCGCTGACCGGCATGACGTCAGCCTGGTTCCCGGGGGCGCCTTCGCGCGGCTGCTCGGCCGCGAGACCATTCGCGTCAACTCCCTGCACGGTCAGGGCATCCTTGAACCCGGCGAGCGGGTCGTCGTCGAGGGCACGGCGGAGGACGGCACGATCGAGGCGATCAGGATTGCGGACGCGCCGGGGTTTGCACTGGGTGTGCAGTGGCACGCGGAGTACGATCCGCAGCGCAATCCCGTCAACCGCGCCCTGTTTCAGGCATTCGGCGAGGCGCTGGTGGCCCGCAAGCGACTGGGATAGCTCACCTATCGACGTTTCTGAGTCCAGCGGGTCGGTTTAAAACGGGCCGATTCAAATAATAATTATGACTGGGGAACCCTAGGTCTCCGAGATTGTTGGAACTGGGCCCGAAACGCGCGGGATCGTCTACGCGTGGCGATATGATACGCGGGCAATCGGCTGAAACGTTCGACGCCATGAGTGAGCAACTGGCACGGGCTAATCCATTGGCTCAAGATGAAAGTGCCGGGCATCATGGCTCCAGGTCCGTCTGCCGCTCTCCGCGCCGTTCTTGTTGTCGAAGATGAGATGTTGCTGCGCATGCGCGCGGTGGATATGGTGGAGGACGCCGGGTTTACCCCCGTTGAAGCCATAAATGCCGACGATGCGCTCGCCATTCTCGAATCCCGCTCCGATATCGAACTTCTGTTTACCGACATCCAGATGCCGGGGAGCATGGATGGCCTCAAGCTCGCCTACGCCGTCCATAAGCGCTGGCCATTGATCAAGATCATTCTGGTGTCCGGTCAATTGAAATTGACCGACAACGACAAACCCCCCGATAGCCGCTTCTTTGGCAAACCGCTCGACGTCAAGCAAATGATTGCGGAGATGCAGGACATGATCGGCAAAGGCTCGTTAAAAATCGCGCCGGACGATATTTCCGCGCTGATCGCGAAAGCCTCGCATCCGGGATCGAACGGCAAATCGGCCCGGCCAGGATCGGCTGGTGAAACGTCGCAGGAGTTTTTAACCGCGGAAAATGACAGCCTTCGCCTGCTGCTCGAGCAGGCCGGTATCGATGCCAAGGTGCTGCTGGCCCAGGCGGGAATCGACGCAAAGGAGCGCGAAGCTGCGGACAAATTGCAGAAGCTCATTCTTGAGGAGTTGCATCACCGCATCAAGAACACGCTGGCGACGGTCAGCGCCATTGCGTCTCAGAGCCTGCGGACTGCAACCAGCATTGAACACGGTCAACATGCAATCGAAGGCCGGCTGGTCGCTCTTGGCCGGGCGCATGACCTGCTGTTGCAGGCCAGATGGGCCAACGCAAGTCTTGAGCAAACGATCGGCGGCGCGACTGAGCCCTATGTGAGTTTGGGTTCGGGCAGAATCTCGATACAGGGCCCCGACATCAGGATAACGTCGGGCGCCGTGATCGCGCTTGCGATGACGCTCAATGAGCTTTGTACCAACACCACGAAATTCGGTGCACTGTCAGTTCCGGCCGGCCGCATCGAGATCGTCTGGAAAATTGATGTAGAAATGCAGCGGCTGCATCTGACCTGGTCCGAGAAGAACGGCCCAACGGTCCATGCTCCCTCCCGGCAAAGTTTCGGAACCCGTCTGATCGGGTCGCTTGGACAGCAATTAAAGGGCG
>JBGQCE010000437.1:0-3902 GCA_041495185.1 Bradyrhizobium sp. | reverse complement strand
GGCATGCCCGTACTGATCCCGGAAGATTACGTCGCCGACCTCTCGGTGCGGCTGTCGCTGTACCGGCGGCTGGCCGATCTCGAGACCGACGACGAGATCGACAATTTCGCCGCCGAACTGCGCGACCGCTTCGGCGTCTTGCCCGATGAAGTGCGCTATCTCTTCAAGATCGCGGCGATCAAGGCCTATTGCCGCCGCGCCAATGTCGAGAAGGTCGATGCCGGGCCGAAGGGCGCGGTCATCGCGTTCCGCGACAACAAATTCGCCCAGCCGGATCGGCTGGTCTATTTCATCCGCCAGCACGGCCGGGCGGCCAAGGTGCGACCGGACATGAAGGTGGTATTTTTCCAGGAATGGGAAACTCCGGAGGAGCGCCTGATGGGCACCACCGAAATCCTGCGCCAGCTCGCCAACCTCGCCGAGGACCGCAAGGCGGCTTAGAGAATTCAGGACGCGGCGCGCCGGGCTTCGTCGTATAGCCGCGTCAGCAGCGATTTCGCTGAATCCGATGGCAGTAGCGTCGCAAGCGTCACGACCGGTTCCGACCGCGTGTCGCGTTTGCCGTGGCTGGTATGACGCATGACACTGGAAAGCCGTCGCGCGATCATATGGGCGGTGCGCAAATCGGTCTCGGCAAACGCCACGATCACCGATCCGTCTTCCTGAGCCGCGCCGAAGTCCATTTGCCGCATCAAACGGCTGAGAATTCGCGCGCCGTCGAGCTGCGCGCGCGGATGGGCCGGATCGAAGGCGAAGCGAGCCACCGACAATCCGCCGCCGTGCGACAGCGTTTGGAACACGGCCGTGGCGAAATCCCGGTTGAATGCGGCCGGCATGAGCAGGCCGGTCCTGGGATCGAGCAGGCCGCCGGCGTCGATCGATCGAAGCGTGCGGCTCAAATAGGCCTCGAAAGCATGCTGGCGCACCAGCGGCAAAGCGTTGGCGGCAACGCGCTCGGGGTCACCGCATATGATTTCGAGATTCGGCAGATCATAGACCGGGGCCAATGCGTCTGACGTCACCACCACAGGCAGGTTGCGAAAGCGCGCATCCTCGGCCAGCACCGTGAGGAAGGCATCCACCACGCGCAGGCTAAAACCTTCGCCGAGCACAATGCCGTCGATGTCGCGCATATTGAGGTGCTTGGCCGCAGCTTCAATCGAGAGCGCGCCGACAACTCCCATCCGTTCGCCAAGCGAGACGGAAAGCGCGGGATAGGCTGCGCCACGGCCAATCAGCAGCACGGTAGCGTCATGGGCGGGATCGTTATCTGCCAGTGTTGTTCGCACCGCCGGATCGCCGTCAAGCCGGCGCATCACGATTGAATGCAATGACCGGGTCCGCAGCGCTGCGCGCAGGCGCGCGGGCAAACGACTGAAATTGCCGCCACTTGGCGAGAAAGGAATCGCGTTCGCGGGAAGCGAGGTCCTGGGATCGATGGCGATCAGCGGAAGATAAGGCTTCGTTGCGGCGATCTGTTTCGCGAGTGCCGCGAATCCGGTTTCAATCACCTCGGAGGCGACGACAATTGCGGCCGGCGCAAGTTGCTCGACGGCGCGCGGCGCGTCGGCCGGGGCCGTGTTGATGATCGGAAATATCCCGGCCGCGTCAAGCGCGCTCACGAACGCCGGCCGCCCGGCATTCGCTACCACAATGATCGGGCCTTGCTGGGACATCTAAAAACTCGGATTGACGCGACCGATTGAAGGCGCAGATCCTAGTTTACCCCTCTTAATGCCGCGTCAACGCGAGCATCCAATCCTCGCTCATGCCGGGTACGCGCGATCGCGAAACGCTTCCACCATCAGCGGGTTAAGGCCAAGTTCGCTGAGCGCCTCGCGGGCGCGGGCATTGTCCTGGGCGCGTCCGGCAAGGCGGTGGCCGCTTAGCCGGTCGGGCAAGGCCGTCAGCAGCGCGCCCTGCCCAAGGCGTCTCGCCCATTCCTGCAGGTCCTGCGACAGGAACCGGTAACCGCCGACCGCCATGATGCCGGAGGGCGGCGCGGTAATGCAGATCGCTCCGGTCGAGCGGTCGAGCCGCGCGGAATAGTCGGTATCGACAAAATCGCGCGGCGCCGGCGCCACCAGCGAGTCGCTCGGGCGCAGAGGTGGCGCATAGGCCGCGGGCGTCACCATCGGTCCCCGCAACGCCAGCGTTCCCCGTGACGTCAGCAGGATTTCGCCGGCGATCGACGAACCCGCAACATCGCGCGGCGCGCCATGCTGTCCCGGCAGGATCGGGGCGGGCGCGCCATCGGCCGCGCGGCGGGCACCGAACAATCCGGCCTCGCCGAACAGGTAGACGTCCGTCAGGACTGCATGCTCGGTGGTCCAGGCCGGACTCGATGCGACCTGTTCCGGCGCGCGCCACAGACCGATCACATTGCGCAAGCTCGGCAAGCGTGACGCCAGGTCGATCTCGCTCAACCGCAACGCCAGTTGCGCCGGCGCGATCAGCGTTTCGCAAGCATATTCGTCGATCGCTTGCTCCAGCACCTCGCTGTCGAACGGATGATGCAGCGCGAGCGTTCCGCCCGTCAGCAGCCACACCATCAGCGATGAGGTCAGGCCTGCGAACGACGACGGCGCGAATGCCGACATCACGGTCGAGCCTTGCGGCACGTCGCTTTCGAGCGACAATGCGAGGCCGCCGGCGATCAGATTGAGATGTGTACGCGGCACCGGTCGAAAGCCATCGGCCGTCACGTCGAAAGAGACGATCGCCGCCCTGCGGCCGTCCTGTGTGACGGCGCGCGAGGTGGCCGATTGAGCCTCGATGGCACGATCAAGCGACGCCATGCCCTCCGGCAGCTCATTTCCGAAGCCGCAGACATGTCGGATCGAAAACGCCTCCGCGGCGGCGTTCATCGCGAGGTCGGCATGGACGACCCCGTCGATCTTGCTCATGGTCACGATCGCTCGCGCCCCGGTGCGATTGAGCGCGCTTGTCAGTTCCGCCTGCCGCCACAGCAGCGGAAGCACGGCGACGACCAGGCCTGCGCGTTGCGCCGCAAGCACCGTCAGCATGAATTCGACGGTGTTCGGCAGTTGAACCGCGATGACGGAATTGTTCGGCAGGCCCGCTTCGATGAAATGCGCCGAAAGCGCCGAGATCGCCCGGTCGGCTTCCGCAAATGTGAGGCGCTTTGGCGGCTGGCCGGTGATGCGCTGCTTGTTGGGCGGATCGAGCAATGCCAGCGCATCCGGCTTTCGCGCCAGGATCCGTCGAAACAATCCGTCGAGCGTTGGTGAAACGTTGGTCTGGATCACGGGATCACTTTGCTTGCGGGTTCGGCCTGGGTTGCGGGTCCGGTCTTCGCCACCACGTTTCCGGGAGATACCCCGTCAGGGCGGTGGCTACCGGCCGTTCTATCCGATTCCAGCGTGCGATCCATTGCTCTTGAACGTTAAACAGCGGGATAGCGTAGAAACCCGACATCAGGGTCCGATCGAGCGCCCGCACCGCCGAGACGAAAGCGGGATGCTCGCGCGCCTCGAGCAATGCCGCGATCAGGGCGTCGATGGCCGGGTCTTTGGCGCCCATGTAGTTTCGCGTGCCCTGAATGTCCGCGGCCTCGCTTCCCCAATAGAACGACTGTTCGTTGCCCGGCGACAATGACTGATCCCAGCGGTTCTGGATCATATCGAATTCGTAGCCGAGCCGGCGTTGATCGAATTGCACCGGGTCGACCGCTCGCACCGAGGCCTCGATGCCCGCGCGCTTCAGATCGCGCGCATAGGCCAGTGCGATCCGCTCCTGATCGCGGGTCGTCACCAGAATCTCGAAGGCGAGGGGTGCTTTCGTCACGCGCTGCCGCAAGACGGTGCCGTCGAGATCGTAGCCGGCCTGCGATAGCAGCGTCACCGCGCGGCGAAGCGTGGCGCGATCGCGGCCGGAGCCGT
>JBGQCE010000436.1:0-3909 GCA_041495185.1 Bradyrhizobium sp. | reverse complement strand
TTGCATTTCCACCAGCAACGCGTCGCCGACGTCCTCATCGAGCGCCGCGGTGTAGGCGTGGCCTGCGGCGGTGCTCGCCATCGCGATGCGGCTGCCGGTGCTTTCATGCAGACCGAGCGCGTTGGCGGCGCGGGCAAACTCGAGATAGACGAGGTGGAAGCGATCCGGAATGACGAAGCCGACCGTTCCCGGCAATTGTTCGGCGACATCCTGCAGCCGCAGCCGGATCAGATTGCGCAACTGCAGCCCGCGCATCATCGACGTACTCATGGCGACGGCGCTCGGGCCGATGCGGTATTTCTGGTCGCGTGGAAGATAGACGAGCTGCCCCATCCGGGTCAGCGTATGGGTCAGGCGCGACACCGTCGATCGCGGCAGCCCGCAGCGGTTGGAAATTTCCAGATTTCCAAGCCGTGCCTCATGGCCCTCGAAGCAGCGCAACACGTCGAACGCGCGCGACACCACCTGAATTACGTCGCCCTCGCCGGCAAGATCGCTGGCGAGCATTCCCTGCTTACTAAGCCGCTCCGAGCGTCGTCCCATGCGGTGCCCCGCTATTCCGCCACGTGGAATAAAATTCCACTTGCAGAACAGGCTACCTCAGGCAATCTGCGGCCACAACAGAAAGCCGTTCACGAGGGCAATTGTCCGTCAGTGTCGGGGTTCAGAAGTTCTCTTCCCTGTCGCTGCTGGTCCATCGAGAGAACTTCTGAACCCAACCCACACTGAAACCATAAGTTTCCAGTGTCCTTCCGAATCCGAAGTTCGCTCGGAGCCCACCGCAAGTTGGGGCGAATTTCGGATTCGGGACACTGGACGGTCCCGGAGAACGGAATGTCAGAGATCAAGATTGTGACCGAGGTGGCGGGGCGCGTCTGTGCGCTTCCGGTGGAGGTCGGCGGCAACGTCGGCGACGGCGACGACATTGTCTTCGTCGAAGCCATGAAGATGGAAATTCCGGTCGCCTCGCCCGCCGCGGGCAAGCTCAAACTGATCCTTGTCAGCCTCGATGACGTGGTTGCCGAAGGCCAGGTGCTGGCGATTATCGAGACGTAAGGCGCTGACGGCGGCGACCTAGACTTCAGTTCTGCGACAATCTGTCCGGGACCGCCAATTACCGCCGGACTCCGTGACAGATCGCTCGAACGTTGCCATCGCCATCCGGCGATGACATGATCCAGCCAACAAAAATATTTTTCGCACAGCGAATATTTTGGAGGAGAACATGGTCCATCGGCTGGTAGCGCTCGCGCCTGTCGTTTTCGCAAGCGTCTCGTTGATGACATCGCCCACGGCTCGCGCAGAAGACGTCAAGCTGCCGCCGACCATGACGTTCACGGCCTACGACACCGGCACCGCTGGATTCAATATCGCCGTCGCCGTCGGCAAGATGATGAAGGACAAATACGGTACCGATTTGCGGGTGCTCCCCGCGGGCAACGACGTTGCGCGCCTCGCACCGCTGCGCGCCGGCCGGGCGATGTTATCGGCGATGGGCTCCGGCACCTATTTCGCACAGGAAGGTGTGTTCGAATTCGGCGCCAAGGAATGGGGACCCCAGGCATTGCAACTGGTGCTGTCCTCGGTCGATTGCAATGCCGGTTCGCTCGGCGTCGCGCGTGACACCGGCGTAACCGAAATCAAGCAACTCAAGGATAAACGCGTCGGTTTCGTTGTCGGCTCGCCGGCGCTGAACCAGAACGCCCTGGCAATCCTGGCGTTCGGCGCCCTCAAGCAAAGCGACGTCAAGATCGTCGAGTTCTCGAGCTACAGCGCGATGTGGAAGGGCCTGATCAACAACGACACCGATGCCGCCTTCGCAACCACGATCACCGGCCCGGCGAGGGAAGCCGAGAACTCGCCGCGCGGCCTGATCTGGCCACCGCTTCCCCACAACGACAACGCCGGATGGGACCGCGTTCAAAAAGTCGGGTCATTCTTCTTCAGACATGTCGCCACCTGTGGCGCCGGCATTTCCAAGGAAAAGCCGATTGAACTCGGAAATTATCCGTACCCGATTTTCGTGGCTTACGGATCGCATCCGGCCGACCAAGTCTACGCCGTCACCAAGGCGATGATATCTGGCTATGACATCTACAAGGACGCCACCCCCGGTGCGAGTGGGCTTGCGGCCGACCGGCAGACAAAAAAATGGGTGGTGCCCGCTCATCCCGGCGCGGTGAAGGCCCTCAAGGAGGCCGGCCAGTGGAGCGATGACCAGGAGGCGCACAACAATGCGCTGTTCAAGCGGCAGGCGGTTCTGGCGGCAGCGTGGGCCGATTACGGCAAAGCCGGCCCGTCTTCCGACGACAAGGAATTCCTGGCGGGCTGGATGAAGGCCCGCGCCGCGGCGCTGCAGAAGGCCAACATGCCCAACGGATTTGACGAATAGCATTCGCTTCCACGCCGGCGGAAACGGCTGGATCATTTGACGGGATAACGCATGTCGTCTGCTTCAATGTCCGCCGATTCAGAAGTGCTGGCGGCAAAACGCGTCGAGTTCGACGATCCGCACGCCGGTCTCGGCGGCCTGCAAGAGGCCGAAGTGACGCGGGTGCGGACGTTGCGCGGCGCGTGGCGCTGGGCGCTGATTTTCGCCACCGCCGTGACGATCCTATTGTGCATCAACCAGCAATTTTCGCTGCGGTTTTTTATCGGATACACCCAGCTCAACACTGAATATTTCTATCTGCTGATCGCGCTGATGCTGCCGTTCACCTTCCTGATCTTTCCGAATTCGGAACGGTCGCCGCTCGATCGCATCCCCTGGTACGACATCCTGTTTTTCGTCCTGACTTTCGGCTCCGCCATCGTCCTGATGCGCCACGTCCGCAAAGCTGCGGAGGCCGGCTGGGAGTTCGGAGGCGCGCCGACCACGGTCATTGTTGCCGGGCTCGTGATGTGGGTGGTGCTGATGGAAGCCTTGCGCCGCACCGGCGGCTGGAGCCTTCTACTCAGCGTTTTCCCGTTCACCGTCTATCCGCTGTTTGCCGACGCCAAATGGCTTGGCCCGTTTCGCGGCACGCAATCGACCCTTGAGCAGGCAACGTCGTATCATGTGCTGTCCGGCGAGAGCCTACTCGGCATTCCGATTCAGGCGTTCGCCGACACCGTGATCGGCTTTCTGGTGTTCGGCACCGCGCTGATGATGACCGGCGCCGGCAAGTTCTTCATCAATCTTGCATTCGCCATGTGCGGGACGTTTCGCGGCGGCGCCGCCAAGGTCTGTATCTTTGCAAGCGGCCTGCTCGGCATGATGTCCGGCTCGATTATTTCCAACGTGCTGACCGCCGGCACCATGACAATCCCGGTCATGAAGAAGAGCGGCTTCCGCGCCTCCTATGCCGGCGCGATCGAGGCCTGTGCGTCGACCGGCGCCGTACTGGCGCCGCCGGTGATGGGCGCGACCGCATTCGTGATCGCGCAGTTTCTGAATGTCAGTTACGCCGATGTCGCGATCGCGGCGATCATTCCGGCCATTCTGTATTATGTTGGCCTGTTCATGCAGGTGGACTCCTACGCCGCCCGGCACGGTCTCAAGGGCATCCCGCGGTCCGAATTGCCGAAGGTGATGGATACGATCAAGGACGGCTGGTACTACATCTTCGTCATCGCCTTGCTGATTGTCATGCTCCTGCATTTCAAGCGCGAGAGCCACGCGCCGTTTTATGCAACCGCGCTGCTGCTGGTTTTGAACCAGCTGTTCTCCAAGGAAACCCGCTGGACGCTTACGACGATCAACCGGTTTCTCGAGCTCAATGGCCGCACCTTCGTCGAATTGATCGGCATTCTCGCCGGTTGCGGCCTCCTGATCGGCGCGTTCTCGATGACCGGCGTGGTCTCCAGCCTTGCCAACGATCTGCTGCGAATTGCCGGTGACAACGCGTTCCTGCTGCTCGGGATGTGCGC
>JBGQCE010000435.1:0-3914 GCA_041495185.1 Bradyrhizobium sp. | reverse complement strand
TTGGCAACGATCTCGATCCGACGCTCAATCTCGACATTCTCGAAGTCAGTTTCCGCAACTTAAGCCGATGGAAAATCATCGAGACCCCGCAGCGGCTCGACACGGTTCACCGGATCATCGGCTTTCAAAAGCGGCTCGCCGCCAGCGGCGCGTTCACCAATCCCCGGTCGCATATCTATTATCTGCCGGAACTTTATTGCGCCTATTTCGGCCGCTGCTACGCAGCCTTCCTCGCGCTGCCGATTGCCGCGCAGCGGATCATCGACCCCGACGGCGCCTTCGATTTCATCCGGGCCAAGGTGCTGGCTTACGTGCAGACCGAGCTGATCGCGGGCGAGATCAACGTGTTCGATGCGGCGCTGGCGCTGATCGCGCTCGGCCATCTCGGCGCCGAACCTGCGACCTTTACGCCGGCCCTGCATTGTATCGTTACCCATCTCGGCGAAGGCGGCCGGCATGGGCCGTTCAAGGCCTATGAATGGAACAAGATGAAGACCCCGACGCGCATCCTGGTCGGCGGCCCCGAGGTCACCTCGGCCTTCGTGCTGATGGGCCTTGCGCTGGCCCGCCGGGCCATGATGCAGGGGGCGGGCGGAGCATGAACTCCAGCCGCCATTGCGAGCGAGCAATGACGGTAGGTAGCGTAAAGTTGAAGCAGTTAGACCCCCAACCGCTGGTGCAGCGGCCCAATCCGCACCACAATCCGGTCGTCAGGTGATGCGATTCCACATTGAATGCGGTTTCATTGCATGTTCATGAAATTCCCGATCGCGATTGCGCTGCTTTTCCTGCCGGCGATCGCGCACGCCGCCGACATCACGGGGATTGCGAAGATCCGCGACGGCGATCAGATCCAGATCGGCAACACCCGTATCCGTCTCGGCGGGATCGACGCGCCGTCGGCGGACCAGCTTTGCCTCAACACCAAGGGCGAGCGCTGGACCTGCGGCGTCGCCGCGCGCGACGAACTCATCAAGCATGCCGACAACAAGCCCTGGACCTGTCATGTGCGCCAGGCCGCGGACCGCCGCGGCCGGCAGGTCGCAAGATGCGAGGTCGATGGCGAGGACATTCAGAAATGGATGGTGAAGAGCGGATGGGCGCTGGCCTATGTGCGGTTCTCCCATGATTACGAGAGCGACGAAAAGGACGCGCGCGAGGCCAAGGCCGGCATGTGGCAGGGCGCATTCATCGCGCCGTGGGACTGGCGCGTCCGCAACAAGAAGACGGTCATCCTCGGAACCGCCAAACCGCCCGCCAACGCCCACGCGATCCTGCTGGCGTCAGCTTCCGGACCGGTGGCGCCCTCGCCCGACTGCACCATCAAGGGCAACGTCAACAGTGCCGGCGAATGCATCTATCACAAGCCGACCAGCCGCTGGTATGCGCAGATCAAGATGCACATCAGCAAGGGCACGCGCTGGTTCTGTTCGGTCGACGATGCCGAAGCCGCGGGCTGCCGCGAAACCAAGAGATAGCCGCTTTTCCGTGGCCTCATGGTTCGAGACGCGCGGCGATGCCGCGCTCCTCACCACGAGGGTTTAAGACCTCATCCTGAGGAGGCGCCAACGGGTCGCGCGAATGCGCGCCCGATGACAGGCTCCGCGCCGTCTCGAAGGATGAAGCCACGGCACCGGAAAATGCGCTAACCTTTCGCAAATGAGCGACCTTTACGAAAATGCGCAATCTCCGGCGCCGCCGGATCACTCGCGGCTGGAGCGCTTTTTGCTGCTCTCGCTGTCCGTCGTCCTCGCCTATGCCGTTATCGCCTATCTGGTGTTGCCGGCGTTCTGGACTCATTACGAGCACCAGAAGGGCCTCGCCACGATGCCGATGGTGACGCGGACGGCGCAGGGCATTCCCGGCGATCCGATCAATGTCGGCCTGGTCGGCGACGACAAGGACGTGCTCTGCGCCATGCACGCTGCCGGCTGGTATCCCGCCGATCCCGTGACGCTCCGATCGTCCATCGAAATCGCCGGCAGCGTGCTGCTGGACCGTCCCTATCGCGACGCGCCTGTGAGCCCTCTGTTTTATCTCGGCCGCCACGAGGATCTCGCGTTCGAAAAGCCTGATGGCAACAGCGCCGATCGCCGCCATCATGTGCGCTTCTGGAAAGTGCTGGATCAGGGCGAGGAAAAGCGGCCGGTCTGGCTCGGCGATGCGACCTTCGATCGCGGCGTCGGCGTCAGCCGATATACCGGCGCCATCACCCACCATATCGACGCCGATATCGACGCCGAGCGAAAGCTGCTCGCCACCGACCTGGAGGCCGCCGGATTGGCGGATGCGAAATATCAGGTGACGGGCATTGGACCCACGATGGGCGGGCGTAACGGTGGCGGCGATCTCTATTACACTGACGGGGAGGTGTGGATTCTGCGTCTGGTCGAGGCGTGCCGCAAGCGGACAGGGCCCGCCACCGTCATTCCCAGCCCGGCCGTGACCGAGCTCAAGGATCAGATCTGGCAAGGGATCGCCAGCGCTTTAAGAAAATAGGCCGCCGCTTGCCGTCATTGCGAGGAGCCGACGGGTCGCGCGAACGCGCGCCCGATGACAGGCTCCGCGACGAAGCAATCCAGCCTTTCCTTGTAGCGCTGGATTGCTTCGCTAACGCTCGCAATGACGGCTTCAATCTATTATCATCATGTTCTAGCTTGAATTTCCCGTCATTCCCCTGCATCCCTTCTCTCAAGCATATCCAAAAGGAACAAGAAAAATGGTCGTTCGCGCCGGCCGGGAATTTCTGGCTATCCCCGGACCCACCACCATGCCCGACGAGGTGCTGCGGGCGATGCATCGTCCGGCGCTGGACATCTATTCCGATCAGATGATCGGGATGACCGACAGCCTGCTGCGCGATCTCTCAAAACTGTTTGCCACCAGGGGCCACTCCTACATCTACATCGCCAACGGCCACGGCGCGTGGGAAGGCGCGATCAGCAACGTATTGTCGCGCGGCGACAAGGTTCTGGTGCTGGAAAGCGGCCGGTTTGCCATCGGCTGGGGCAACACCGCGGCCGGCATGGGCACCGACGTCGAGGTGCTGAAGGGCGACTGGCGCCGTGCAATTCGGCCGGCCGAGGTCGAAGCCCGCCTCAGGCAGGACAAGGACCATAAAATAAAGGCGATCCTTGCGGTGCAGGTCGATACCGCCTCCGGCGTCATCAACGACATCGAAGCCATCGGCAAGGCGATCAAGGCCACCGGCCACCCGGCGCTGTTCATGGTCGATGCGGTGGCTTCGCTCGGCTGCATGCCGTTCGAGATGGATGCGTGGGGCATCGACGTCGCGATGTCCGGCTCGCAAAAAGGCCTGATGGCGCCGCCGGGCTTAGGTTTCGTCGCCGCCAACGACCGCGCCCGCGAGGTGCACAAGACAGCCGGACTGCGGACGCCCTATTGGGACTGGACCGAGCGCGAAGGAAGTGAGCACTACCGGAAATATGCCGGCACCGCGCCGGTGCATCTGCTGTTCGCGCTGCGCCAAGCGATTGACATGCTGTTCGAGGAGAAGCTTGAAAACGTATTCCAGCGCCATCGCCTGCTGGCCGAAGCGGTGCGCCGCGCGGTCGCGGTCTGGGCCGAGGGCCAGGTGCTCGGTTTCAACATCGCCGAGCCCGCCGAGCGGTCGGACACGGTCACGACCGTGATGATGTCGAACGGCCACGATCCGGTCGCGCTGCAGCGCTATTGCAAAGAGAAATGCGGCGTCGTGCTTGGGGTCGGGATCGGCGAACTCGCAGGCCAGGCGTTCCGGATCGCCCATATGGGGCATGTCAACGCCCCGATGATTCTGGGCACCCTGGGCGTCATCGAGGTCGGCCTCAACGCGCTCGATATCCCGCATGGCAAGGGCGGCACTGAGGCCGCGATCGAGTGGCTCGGCGAAAGTGTAAGTCCCTGATCCATGG
>JBGQCE010000434.1:0-3918 GCA_041495185.1 Bradyrhizobium sp. | reverse complement strand
GGGATGGATATCGCAGTCGATCCGCGTGGCCGCCATGGCTGTTCCCTCGGACGTCGTTCTTGGCGGCAAATCGGGCCGCCCTTCAAATGTGCCGCCGACCGCCCCCAAGCGCAAGGGTTAGCTTCGAAACAAGCCCGACCGAAGGAGGTCAAATCCCACTAAAACCGGGCCGGTTTGCACTATTCGATCTTCACGCCCAACGCGCGTCTTCGCTCGCGAGAAAAGCGCTAGATTGGCGAACGCGACACAGCTAAATCCGTGCGGGGCCGGCCGTTATCCGGCTAACGCCTCATCACGATTTATGGCAGAACTGCCGCGCCGATCCGCAAACCCGCTTTTTCCATTTTCGAGTCCGCCCATGCCCGCACCCAAGCCGCCAGCTTTCGAAACCTTGAGCCTTCACGCGGGGCAGCATCCGGATCCCGTCACGGGCGCGCGTGCAGTCCCGATCTATCAGACCACGTCTTACGTGTTTCAGGATTCCGATCATGCGGCCGCGCTGTTCAACCTCGAACGCGCAGGACACATCTACACCCGCATCTCGAATCCGACCACCGCGGTGCTCGAAGAGCGGCTTGCCGCGCTCGAGGGCGGTGTCGGCGCCGTTTGTACGGCGAGCGGGATGGCTGCGATGCATCTGGCGATTGCGACGCTGCTGAACGCCGGCGACCACATCGTCGCCTCCTCGTCGCTCTATGGCGGCACCATCAACCTGCTGGCGCACACGCTGCCGCGTTTCGGTATCGCGACGACTTTCGTCAAGCCGCGCGCACTTGATGAATTCCGGGCGGCGATCCGGCCCAACACGCGCCTCGTGATCGGGGAGACGATCGGCAATCCCGGCCTCGAAGTGCTGGATATTCCGAACGTTGCGCAGATCGCCCATGACGCGAAAATTCCGCTTCTGATCGACAACACCTTCGCGACGCCGTATCTCAGTCGCCCGATCGAGCTTGGCGCCGACCTCGTCATGAACTCCGCCACCAAATGGATCGGCGGGCACGGCATCGCCATCGGCGGCGTGGTTGTGGACGGCGGCCGGTTCGATTGGCGGGCTTCAGGAAAATTTCCGGTGCTGACCGAGCCCTATGCCGGATATCACGGCATCGTCTTCGACGAGCAGTTCGGCCAGGCGGCATTCATCATGCGGGCGCGCACGGAAGGTCTGCGCGACTTCGGCGCCTGTCTTTCTCCGACCAATGCCTTTCAATTGCTGCAAGGCGTCGAGACCCTGGGCGTTCGCATGGACCGCCACATGGCCAATACCCATGCGGTGCTCGAATTTCTCGCCGCGAACAAGGCGGTCGATTGGGTTCTGCATCCCTCATTGGAGAGTCATCCGGATCATCAACTGGCAAAACGGTTGCTGCCGCGCGGTGCGGGTTCCATCGTCAGCTTCGGGATCAAGGGCGGCCGGCCTGCCGGCAAGAAATTCATCGAGGCCTTACGCATGATCAGCCATCTGGCCAATGTCGGCGACGCCAAGACGCTGGTCATTCATCCCGCCAGCACCACCCATCAACAGATGGATGCCGCCCAGCTCAAGGCCGCAGGCGTTGGGGAGGAACTGGTGCGACTGTCGGTCGGGATTGAATCCGCCTCCGACATCATCGATGACCTTGGCCAGGCGCTCCGTATTTCGCAGAAGGCTTGAGCGATGCAGTTGTCAGTGAACGGCCTTGATACATTCGTCGCCACCGGCGGCCGGGATTTCGATCCCTCCTTGCCGACCATCGTGCTGCTGCACGGCGCCGGCTTCGATCATTCGACATGGGCCTTGCACAGCCGGTGGTTTGCGCATCACGGCCACAATGTGCTGGCGCCGGATTTGCCGGGCCATGGCCGCACGTCCGGCGCGGCGCTGCCCACGATCGCCGACATGGCTGACTGGACCGCGGCTCTGCTCGATGCCGCCGGCGCGGCAAAAGCACGGCTTGTCGGTCATTCCATGGGATCGCTGATTGCGCTGGAGACCGCGGCACGGCATCCGGCAAAGGTCTCCGCGCTCAGCCTGATCGGCACGGCGGCAACCATGACGGTCGGGCCCGATCTGCTCAAGGCCGCGGAGGCCAACGATCAGGCAGCCATCGACATGGTCTCGATCTGGGGGCTCGGTTTTCAGGCGGAACTCGGTGGAAGCCTCGCGCCGGGATTGTGGATGCACAGCGGCGCCCAGCGCGTGCTCGAACAATGCCGGCCTGGCGTGCTGTTCAACGACCTCACTGCCTGCAACTCCTATCAAGGTGCGCTGGCCGCCGCGGCGCAGATCAAGGTCCCGACCACCTTCATTCTTGGCGAACGCGACATGATGACCCCTGCAAAAGCCGGCAAGACCCTTGCGGCAGCGCTGCCAAATTCACGAACGGTGGTGCTGCGCGGCGCGGGCCACATGATGATGGCCGAGCAACCCGATGAACTGTTAGCGGCGTTACGAGGCTGATCGGGCCTGCAAGCGCCTGTGTTCGGGCGGATTTGACCTTCGTCAATATCTGAACGATCCGAAGTGCTTTAATGCTGATATGGGAAAATACATCAGGTCGTTTCTCGAAATTGGATTGCACGACGTAGGGCTTGTCGGCGGCAAGACCGCGTCGCTAGGCGAGCTGTATTCGGCTCTCGCGTCCGAAGGGGTTGCTGTCCCAAATGGCTTTGCCATCACGGCATACGCTTATCGCGATGCGCTATCGCAGAACGGTGTCGCAGACGAGCTTCATCGGCTTCTCGACGGTCTCGACAAGCGCAAGATCAAACAGCTTGCGACCAAAGCCGCCAAGGCTCGCGAAATCATCTACCAGGCGATGGATACGGCACCTCTCCGCCAACAGATCGTGGAAGCGTATCGGCAGCTTGAACGGGAGGCCGGAGCCGGCGTCGCCGTCGCGGTACGAAGTTCTGCGACGGCCGAAGATCTGCCGACAGCAAGTTTTGCGGGCCAGCATGAAAGTTTCCTCAACGTGCGCGGCGCGAAGGATTTGTTCGAAGCCTGCCGGCGTTGCTTCGCCTCGATCTTTACCGATCGCGCGATTTCCTATCGCATCGACAACGGCTTCGATCACTTCAAAGTTGCCCTCTCCGTCGCCGTGATGAAAATGGTCCGCTCGGATCTCGCGGCCAGCGGGGTCATCTTCACGCTCGATACCGAATCGGGATTTCGCGATGTGGTTTTCATCACGGGTTGTTACGGCCTCGGCGAAACCATCGTCCAGGGCAAGGTCGATCCTGACGAGTTCTACGTTCACAAGCCGACCCTGAGCCAGGGGTTTCGCTGTGTGCTGCGGCGCCGGCTCGGCGGCAAGCAAATACGCATGATCTACGGCAAGGGCGGCGGCAGCCGGGCGACGCTCATTCGAACAGTGCCTGATGCCGAGCAGCAAAAGTTTTGCATTTCCGATGCGGAGGTGTTGAGCCTTGCGGAAATTGCCGTGCGGATCGAGGCGCACTATTCGAAACATGCCGGCGTGCCGATGCCGATGGATATCGAATGGGCAAAGGACGGCTCCGACGGCAAGCTCTATATCATTCAGGCGCGGCCGGAGACGGTCGCCTCGCAGCGTTCCCCCGACGTGTACGAGACCTACAATCTCAAAGCGCGCGCGCCTGTCATTGTCACGGGCCGCGCGGTAGGGGAAAAAATCGCCTCCGGCCGCACCCGCCGCATTGCGACCGCGCGAGACCTCGCAACCTTCAAGCCGGGCGAGATTCTGGTCGCGCCGGCCACCAGTCCGGATTGGGAGCCGGTCATGAAGATCGCTGCCGGCATCATCACCGACAAGGGCGGCCGAACCTGCCATGCGGCTATCGTGGCACGCGAGCTCGGCATCCCCGCGGTGGTGGGCGCGGCCCACGCGACCGACAAGCTCAAGACCGGAACAACCGTCACGATCTCCTGCGCCGAAGGCGACATTGGCAACGTCTATC
>JBGQCE010000433.1:0-3922 GCA_041495185.1 Bradyrhizobium sp. | reverse complement strand
TTTGTTAACGAGGGGCGTCGCCGGTTGCTTTTGGCCATGCTGATTGGCCTTCTCATTGGTCTGGCGGTCAATTTCAGGCTGCCGAACCTGTTTCTTTCGACAGGCTATTTCCTGTTCTTTTTTGGTGCATTCCTGCTGTCCCGGAACAGGGAAACCTTGCTTCAAGGCATGTTACTCGGAATCGCATTCCTGACCGGAATAGCGCCAACGCTGCTCGCAAACGCGATCAATGCGGGAAGTCCGTTCTCGACCACTTATGGCGGTCCTGACGTAGCGCCGCCGGAATTGAACGTTGGCGTGCTTTGGGCATATTTCGCGGATTTGCAGTTCGCCTTGCTTGTCATTGCGGGCGTATGGACCGCGCTGATGTTGTGGCTAAGCCGTCAGAGCGGCACAAGGCAGACCACTCTCGTCATCGCCGGAAATCTTGTGGTGAACTTGATTTTCTTCATGACCCACCCTGTCTTCACTCCCTACTATACGATTCCCGTCGCCATGCTTTCGCTCTGGACCTTGCTGTTCGCAACCCTGATTCCGCATCGGGAAACCATCGGAGATAGCCTTGCCTTCCGGCAACCGGTAAAAGCGTGAGCCATGGTATGGCAGGCTTGATTCGGCTGATAGTCCGGCGATGACGACACCAACGATGCGGGTTGCTGTTCTGGTACCGTGCTTCAATGAGGAAGCCGCGGTTGCTACCGTCGTCGCTGATTTTCGCAAGGCGCTGCCCTCGGCCGAAATCTTCGTCTACGACAACAATTCGTCGGACCGCACCATCGCGGTCGCGCGCCAGGCGGGCGCCGAGGTGCGCAGCGAACGCCGCCAGGGTAAGGGGCATGTGGTCCGGCGCATGTTCGCCGATGTCGACGCCGATATCTACGTGCTGGTCGATGGCGATGCGACCTACGATGCCGCCAGCGCGCCGCGCATGATCGATACGCTGTTATCGGATCATCTCGATATGGTGGTGGGCTTTCGCGTCGATCAGGTTCAGGCCGCCTATCGGCCCGGTCATCGCACCGGCAACTGGATGCTGACCAGCTTTCTCTCACAGGTTTTTGGTCAGGCCTTCAGGGATATTCTTTCCGGCTATCGCGTGTTCTCGCGGCGCTTCGTCAAATCCTTCCCGGTGCTGTCGGATGGTTTCGAAATCGAGACCGAGCTGAGCGTGCATGCGCTCGAGCTGGCGCTGCCGGTCGCCGAGATCGAAACGCCGTATTACGCCCGGCCGGAAGGCTCTTTCAGCAAGCTCAACACCTGGCGCGATGGTTTCCGGATTCTCGGCACCATCCTGAAACTCTATCGCTCGGAAAAGCCGCTGCGGTTTTTCACCGCCATTGGAATTTTTCTGATGCTGATTTCGATCGGCCTCGCCATCCCCATCATCGTCACCTATCTCGAGCAAGGCCTCGTTCCTCGCCTGCCGACCGCGGTTCTGTCGATGGGCCTGATGATTCTGGCGGTGCTGTCGGTGTCATCGGGGCTGGTACTCGATACGGTGACGCGCGGACGCCGCGAGATGAAGCTGCTGGCCTATTTGTCTCAAGCCCCGATCAGCAGGAACTGATGCGGTCCGAATTTGGCGGGGCAGGGACGATGGACCGCGCCTCCGCCAGATGCTATCCCGCGCCCATGAGCGACCTCTCTCTCACAATATTGGCCGAGACCGCCAACGACGCGCTGGCGATCGAACGCCTGCACGAACGCACCTTCGGGCCGGGCCGCTTCGTGCTGAGCGCCTACCGGCTTCGGGAGCACGTCGATCATCTCCTGGATCTGTCGTTCACCGCCCGGATCGGCACGCTGCTGGTCGGCTCGGTGCGCCAATTGCCGATTCTTATCGGCGACACCAGGGCTTTGCTGCTGGGGCCGCTGACGGTCGAGCCGCCGTTTCGCAGCCGCGGCGTCGGCCGGGCGCTACTGGATCGTGCGCTCCGGGAAGCGAAGGCAAAAGGGCATCGCCTCGTGCTGCTGGTCGGCGACGAGTCCTACTACAGCCGCGTCGGCTTCAAGCGGGTTCCGAAGGGACGCGCGAGCATGCCGGGACCGGTAGACTACAGCCGTCTCTTGGCGGCGGAGCTGGTCGGTGGCGCGTTCACCGATGTCTCCGGCGAAATCCGCCCCGACTGGAGCATGGCGCGATAGCTTCGGGTAATTCAGGCAACGCGAGGCGAGGTGAGTTGCGCTCTAGCGCCCCTCGCGCAGCCAGGTGGCGGCGAACGCGCCGAGCAGCAGCAGTAAACCGATCAGGCCCGCGAACAAGGGCAGCACGCCGACGCCCTTGACGACGCTGGCATCGCGCATCTTCACGCCCATCCAGCCGTCGCCGCGAAACACGCCGGATGCCCGCACCGGCACGATGCGCGGGAGATCGATGCTGGAGCCGTCCACGACGCGCCTTGTGTCGCCGCCGGTGGCTCGCGTCAGGGGTTTGAGCATTTCGGTGGTGGAAGTAACTTCCGAAAATTCCTTCGGGTTGGTCGGGCCGACATTGATCAGGGCTTTCAGCGTGCCGTCGGTTGCCTGCCAAAGCCCGAGTTCGTTGGCGGGAATCGTCGAACTCCATGTGCCCGGTTCGCTTGCGCTCAATGTCAGTTCGCGCCTGGCGCCTCCGGGCGACGTCACCGTCACCGGCGCGACGCTGTCCGCCATGGTCTGGCGCAGCACCACCAGATCGTGGCCGCGGACCTGCAGACGCAACGCCTCTTCGTCGAGGTCGGGCTGCTTCATCAGCCAATGCGACATTCGCCGCAGCAGGTCGAGATGCGGCCCGCCGCCTTCGTAGCCCCGCGCCCATAACCAGATGTGGTCCGACAACAGCAATGCGACGCGGCCTTCGCCAAATCGCGACAGCAGCAACAGCGGTTTACCGTCGGCGCCCGTCATCACGGGGGGACTGCTGGCGTTGCGCGTCTCCACGGTGCGGAAGAACCGGCTCCAATGCGGCGGCTCCGCGCCCGAGCCTTCCAGTCCGCGCGTCACCGGATGGCGTTTGCCGGCGTCGCTCAGATGCGCATAATATGGCTTCTCGGTTACGCCGACGGGTTCGGCCGGCAGCACCGAATCCAGCGGCGTGCGCCAGATGCTCGTGGTCGAGGCGTAGTCGGGGCCCGCCGAGACCAGCACCGCGCCGCCGGCGCGCACGTAGCGCGCGATGTTGTCGAAATAGGCGATCGGCAGCACGCCCTGGCGCGCGTAGCGGTCGAAGATGATCAACTGGAATTCATTGATCTTCTGCTGAAACAGTTCGCGGGTCGGAAACGCGATCAGGGACAATTCGTTGATCGGCGTCCCATCCTGCTTTTCAGGCGGGCGCAGAATCGTGAAATGCACGAGATCGACGCTGGCGTCGGATTTCAAGAGGTTACGCCAGGTGCGTTCGCCGGAATGCGGCTCGCCCGAGACCAGCAGCACGCGCAATTTGTCGCGCACCCCGTCGATCGCCACCACCGCGCGGTTATTGACCAGCGTCAGTTCATTATCCAGCGGAGAAGCCTCGATCTCGACGATGTTCGGCCCGGCGTGCTTGATATCGATCTCGACGTTGACGGTCTGACCGCTCAGCACGGTGCGTTCATTGATCACTTCGCCGTCGCGGCGCACCACGATTTTGGCGCGATCGCCGCTGACGCCCTGATCGTCGAGCCGGTAGGTGATGGTCTGGACCTGTCCGACGATGCCGAAACGGGGCGCGGCGGAAATGGCGATGCGGCGATCGCGCTCGTCCTTGCGTCCGGTGATCAGCGCGTGCACCGGGGCCTGAAATCCAACACCCGCCGCGTTCGCAGGGATGTCATGCACCCGTCCGTCCGTGATCAGGAAAGCGCCGGCGACGCGATCGACGGGAACGTCCGACAGCGCCGAGGACAGCGCGCCGAACAGTCTGGTACCATCGGTTTCGCCGTCGGCCTGGCCGGCTTCG
>JBGQCE010000432.1:0-3924 GCA_041495185.1 Bradyrhizobium sp. | reverse complement strand
GTTTCTCGGACTGACCTTCGCGGCGCAGCCGGGTGTTTATCGAAGGGGACTGCTGTTCCTGGCCCCGGGGCGGCACCGGGCGCGCGCAACTGTCATCGCCGACCACATCGGCGAGACGCTGGAGCGCTGGCTGATTGCGCAGATCATCACCATGTTCGCGGTCTTCGTCGTCACCTGGATGGGCCTTGCCATCATCGGCATCCAGAGTTCGTTCATTCTGGGTATCCAGGCCGGCCTGCTCGCCTTTATTCCGACGGTCGGCGCGCTGATCGGCGGGTTGATCGTGGTGCTCGCGAGCCTTGCATCCGGATGGGTCGCAGCCCTCAGCGCCTTCGTGCTTTTCCTCGGCGTTCACGCGTTGGAAAGCTACATTCTCACGCCGATCATCCAGCGTCAGGCGCTCGATATTCCTCCCGCCACGCTATTTGCGTTCCAGATCCTGCTCGGCGTCGTATTCGGTATCTGGGGCCTGGCGCTCGCCCTGCCGTTGATGGCGATCGCGAAGGTGATGATCGATCATTTCAAGGCTGCGGACATCTCGGCCGAAGTGACGGCGGCCTGAGACGGCGCGCCCGACGGCGGTTCAGACTGCCGAGCTCAGTACCTTCTTGGTGTGCTCGACCTCGGGCGGGGACGCAAAATACTGTCCGACCAGCCCGCGCCACTCGGCGAAATTCTCCGAGCCGCGGAAGTCGACGGTGTGGTTCTCAAGGGTTTCCCATTTGACCATGAGGCGATAACGCTGCGGTTTTTCGATCGAGCGATGCAGCTCAAATCCGTGAAAGCCCGTGGAGCGGCCAAAGGCTGCGCGGGCCTTGGCGACGGCGGCCTCAAAGTCTTTCTCGGTGCCGGGCTTGACCTCGATTTGTGCGATTTCAGTGACCATTGGGGTTACGACCTCTCGTTTGAGAATTCACGTCTCTAGCCCAACTCATCGCATTGTTGAAGCGTCACCGAACCCACAAAAAGAAGAGGGGCGAAGAAGGCAGGAAAAGGGGCGAGAGCTAGGAACAGCAATTCCCCGCCTGTACCGGCGGACATGGCACGGAGCCGTAAGAGCAAAACACGCAACAATCGCCCGGCCTGGGCTTCAGCCGCTCCCCGCAATTCTTGCAGTCATAGAAGAACTGGCAGGCGTCGGTCGGCATGGTCTCGGTTGCTCGATGCGCGCAATGCGGACAGGTCAGTGTCGATTCCAGCTGCATCAGGGATTTGCCTTCACGATTTTGAGCAGGGACAATGCCGCAGCGGACTTCCGATGGGTTTGATGCATGACCAGGAAGATAGCGGTGGCGACCGGCCACACGCCAGTCATATGCCCGGCACCCAGCCGAGCCGCCAAGGAAAAAGGGCGCCTCGCGGCGCCCGGCGTCCTTGATTCCCGCGGCAACTCAGTTCAGCAGCAAGACCATACCGGCCACCGCCAGCGCACAGCCGACGAACATGACGGCAGGCCAGCGGCTTCGCCGCTCGGCGTAGCGGCCTTGCGCGCGCCGCTCCGTAATCAGCGCCATCTCATATTCGTCCGATGTCGAGAACCTGCAGGCAAACCCGCCGCGCGCCGATGCAGCGGCGGCTTCGAGCGAGATAAGAGCGGCGTGGGCGCTCTGGCTGCGCATCGTGTTCATGGCAGAGATGATATCGATCGAATGGTAAACGGCAGGTTACCACTGTCGTCACACCTCTCACGCCAGCCTTGCAACACCCGGCTGTTGAGGCAGTTGACGCGCGGTTCCCGCGGTCTTTCGCCGCCAGTTTTCCAGCGACAACGGCAGCTCTTCGGCCACCTCGACGCGGTTGCGGCCGCCGCGTTTGGCCTGATAAAGCGCGGTATCGGCCGCCGCCAGCAACACTTCGAGCTCAGTGCCGGCCGGCCCGCCCGCCACGCCAATGCTGACGGTGGTATCGACCGGCCCGGTATCGTCTACAATTCCCGAAGCCTCGAAGGCCTCGCGCACGCGCTCGGCGGCGACCACGGCTTCTTCGAGCGAACACGGCAGCAGCGCTGCGAACTCCTCGCCGCCGATTCGCCCCGAGAGGTCTGATATCCGCAGCGTGTTGATCACGACGGCGGCGAATAGTTTGAGAATCTCGTCGCCCGCCGGATGGCCAAAGCGGTCATTGATCGACTTGAAATGGTCGATGTCGAAGATCAGCACCGTCACCGGACGGCCGGCGTTGCCTTCGCGCTCGATCACCCGCGACGTCGCCTCCGCGAAGCCGCGGCGGTTGAACATGCCGGTCAGCGGGTCCATCGACGCCGCCGTCTTGTGCGCGGTGACCGTCCGCTCCGACACCAGCATGAAGATCAGGAACACGGTGCCGACCGCATAGAGCACAAGCTCGATCGCGAACATGGTAACCCAGATACTGCCGGAGAACTTGCCGTCCTGCGGATGAAACAAATCGCCAAGCAGGATCGGCAGCATCAGTACGAAACCGTGCATGACCGGCACTACAACCGTCGGCCAGCGTCTTTGCAACGTCCGGCGGCGCTCCGACCACAATTCGGTGGCCGTCAGCGCCGCATAGGCAGCAACGATGCCGGCGCCGATCGTCAGGCGCATCGCGGTAGCCTCGGGCGCCAGCGTCATGACCGCGGCTATCCAGGCCAATGCGCCCAGAACCAGCCCCGGCAGATTGGGCTTGCGGCCATGGAATACGCGCGATGCATTCCAGACCATGCCGCAGGCCACGAAGCCGACGGCATTCAGCGCCAGCGAAAGCAATTCGCCAAGCGTGTTGCTTGCAAGCGTCCAGAGCGCGACCGATGCTGCGCCGAGCAGATAGGCGGTTCCCCACCATTTCAACGCCGGGATATTCTCCTGCTTGCCGAAGAACAGCAGCATGGCTCCGAGCATTGCGGCAACCATCGTGGCAACGAGATAAAGCGTCGAGGTATCGAGCGACATGGGCCACCCAGTGATTGTGATGCGGCATATCGGGCACGGCCAAAAAGGCCGAGCACGCGCCATTGCGATCCCGCACGCTACGATCGCCACGTTGGCAATCCGTTTGCATGCGCGCGCAAGTTTTCAGGAAAAACTGCGACAACTCGTCGGCAAATGCCCAGCAAAAAGGGCGCTGATAAGCGCCCCCTTCGAATTTCATAGATACCGCATTCGCGGCAAGTTTTAGCGAAGCAATTAGCGCTTCGAAAACTGGAACGACTTGCGCGCTTTCGCACGGCCGTACTTCTTGCGCTCGACCACGCGCGAGTCGCGGGTGAGAAAGCCGCCCTTTTTCAGAAGGCCGCGCAGATCCGGTTCGAAATAGGTCAGCGCTTTCGAGATGCCGTGACGCACCGCACCTGCCTGGCCCGACAGACCGCCACCGGCGACGGTGCAGATCACGTCGTACTGACCCGCGCGGGCGGCAGCGACCAGCGGCTGCTGAATCATCATCCGCAACACGGGACGTGCGAAATAGACTTCGACTTCGCGGGTGTTGACGACGATCTTGCCGGCGCCGGGCTTGATCCAGACGCGGGCAACCGCGTCCTTGCGCTTGCCCGTGGCGTAGGCACGGCCGTGCTTGTCGACCTTCTTGACGTATTTCGGCGCTTCCGGCGCGGCCGGCTTGAGCTGCGACAACTGATCGAGCGACTGCATGGTGTCGGACATCTTATGCGGCCCTCATGTTCTTGCGGTTCATTGCAGCGATATCGACCTTCTCGGGTTGCTGGGCTTCATGCGGATGCTCGGGCCCGGGATAAACCCGCAAGTTGCCGAGCTGCACGCGGCCAAGCGGCCCGCGCGGAATCATGCGTTCGATGGCCTTCTCGACCACGCGCTCCGGAAAACGCCCCTCGAGGATCGACTTAGCAGTGCGTTCCTTGATGCCGCCGATGAAGCCGGTGTGATTGTAATAGACCTTGTTGTCGCGCTTGCGCCCGGTGAGCACCGCGTGCGCCGCGTTGATGAT
>JBGQCE010000431.1:0-3930 GCA_041495185.1 Bradyrhizobium sp. | reverse complement strand
CTGATGCGGCCGGACGTCGCTACCGTGAGCGCCAGCATCCCGATCGAGGAATTCCGGGGCAAATTTCCGCTGGGGTCGAAGACCCATGTGGTCGCGGTCGACGCGGCAGGCCGCTATGTCGGGCTGGCGCTGGTGGCCGAAGCGCACGCGCCGGATATCGAGGCGACGAGCGGCCTCATCGACATCCTTCATCATCGGGATGTAGTGCTGCATCCCGTCATGAACATCCAGGAAGCGATCGCCGTTTTTGATGCCGCGGAAGCGGAATCGCTGGCGGTAGTCGAAACCGACGGCGAACACCGGCCGGTCGGAATTCTCACCGAAGCCCATGCGATGCGGCGCTATGCGGAGGAATCCGACCGGCGGCGGCGCGAAGCCGTCGGCGATATCTAGCCAGCGCCCCGGAAACAGAAAGATCGATCCGGCCCAACGCGCGTCGGGAACGCAAGCGCGTTCGAATCAGGGCCCGGCATTTGGCTGGAGAAAGGCTCTCATTTCCTCAAGGAACCGCGCGAAGGCTGGTTCGCTTTCCATCAGCACATGGTTCTCGCTTTCAAGCGGAACCAATCGGGCGCCCGGGATGCCTGACGCCAGCCGCCGACCCGCTTCAAAGGGCACCCTGGCGTCGTGCCGGGCGTGCATCACAAGGGTCGGCACCCGGACCTGAGGGAGAAGCGACGTGACGTCCACATCGCCGTTAGCGATAAGATTGCGGGCGGCATCGGCGGGAGAACAGCATATCCGTTGAAATTCATTGAACCAGTCGGCCTGCTCTTTGGTGGCTGCCGGAATGAACTGTGTCGTAAACATTTGCCGGAATGCCGGGTTTTCCTGGCCCCACCCGAGCCGCACCAAGGTGAGCATGGCTTCGCCGGCTTCCTTCTCCGCTGCGGTCCTGGCGCGTTTCTTCCAGCCGACAGCATAACCTCCGAGAAGAATCAGGTGCGAAACGCGTTCGGGATGCCGGACCGCATAGGCGACGGAAACCGCGCAACCCTGCGACAAACCCAGAAGCGCGAAGCGATCGATGCCCGCGGCATCGACCACTGTTTCGAGATCGCTGACGAAATCTTCAAAGCAGACGTCCGGCACTTCACGGTCTGAAAGTCCGTTACCGCGGGCATCATATCGGACGAAAGTGTTGTCGCGCGACATCTCACGATAAAACGGCCGCCAGATCATACTATCGAAGTCAGATTCGATATGGGTCATCCAGTGGCCGGTTTTGACCAGCGGAAGACCTTGACCCATCCTGGCGTAGGCCAGCTGCACACCATCCTTGGTTTGGCAAAAGTGGATTTCCTGTTCGTATGAGCGAGTTACCCTGGCTGGAGCGGGTTTGTTTGCCGTGGGGGCAACAGACCCCGGAAGGGCTTGGATGTCCCTTGCCGTAAGTCCGAACACACCCACCGCGCGGGAGATGTTCTTCACGGCCTGCTCGCCGAGATCAGCGAACGCCAATGAAAGCTTGTCCCTGATTTGGTCGTTGGCCGTTCGTGAAATACAGACGCCGCCAGGTTCACAAAGGGTCTCCAGCCGCGCGGCAATATTGACGCCGTCGCCGAAAATATCATCGCCGTCGATGATGATATCGCCGACGTTAATGCCGATCCGGAAGACGATTTGCTTGTCCTCGAGGATATTGGCGTTACGCCGGACCATGCCGCGCTGAATGTTCACCGCGCAACTCACGGCATCGACCACGCTGGCGAATTCCACCAGCATGCCGTCGCCGGTGGTTTTGACGATGCGGCCGCTGTGCTCAGCGATGGCGGAATCAATCAATTCGCGGCGATGAGACTTCAGAGATGTGAGCGTGCCCATCTCATCGGTGCCCATCAGGCGGCTGTAACCAACCACATCCGCCGCCAAAATGGCTGCAAGCCTGCGCTGCATCGAGGTTTCCTCGGTAATGGGCCTTCTACCCTATGATGTTGCCTGCGATTAACTACCGCTACAAGCCTGAAGAAGAACGATAGGGCCGGGGCTTCGTTGGCCTGAAAAATCTGGACCCATCCTGAAATATCTGCGAACTGGCGCTGGATGCCAATTCCATGGAGGGACCCCATGCGCAAACTGCTGACGGCTTTGATCGCGACGATGCTTGGTCTGGGAGGGACTGGTCTTGCCGCTGCGCAGGGTTATCCCGCGCGGCCGATCACCATGATCGTGCCGTTCCCGGCAGGCGGCGCAACCGACACCCTGGCTCGCTTCCTGTCCGAGCAGATGCGGGGAATTCTCGGTCAACCCGTCATCATCGAGAACATCGCAGGGGCTGCCGGCAGCATCGGCGTCGGCCGCGCCGTGCGTTCGCCCGCCGACGGTTACACGCTCAGCATCGGCACCTCGACCACGCATATGCTGACCGGCGGTCTCTACGCGCTGCAGTTCGATCTGTTGAAGGATCTGGAGCCGGTGATTCAGATCGGCAGCGAACCGCTTTTGATCGTCGGCAAGAAAAGCCTGCCGGCAGATGATTTGAAGGGGCTGATCGCCTACCTCAAGGCCAATCCCGACAAGGCGTCGGTGGGCATCGCCGGTGTCGGCGCGACAGGACATCTCACCGGGATTTCGTTTCAGAAGGAGACCGGAACGAAGTTTCAGTTCGTGCCATATCGCGGCAATGCGCCGGCCATGCAGGATCTGCTGGCGGAACAGATCGATTTCATGATCGAGCCGTCGTCAAATTTCAAGTCGCTGGTCGGCGCCGGCAGCGTCAAGCCTTTCGCGATCACCGGCAGGACACGGCTGCCGTCGTCGCCGGGTATTCCGACCGCGGATGAAGCGGGACTGCCCGGCTTCTTTGCCTCGCTCTGGTATGGACTTTGGGTGCCGAAGGATACGCCGAAGGAAATTATCGCCAAGCTGAACGCCACCCTGATGCAGGTACTCGCCGATCCCTCGGTGCAGAAGCGTCTCGAGGAGCTGGGCATCGAGATCACGCCTTCAGCACAGCAATCGCCCGAAGCCTTGCGTGCGTTCCAGAAAGCCGAGACGGAGCGCTGGTGGCCCATCATCAAGGCATCCAACCTCAAGGTGGAGTGAAGGCGGAGCCTGACGGATCGCTAGAACTCGTGCTTGACGCCGAAGCTGAATCCCTGGGCCAGCAGCGAGGAGGTATCGAACTGCGGCTGCGGACGTTGCGGGCCGCCGCCGACGGGGGGCGGAATCAGGTTCGGATTGACTGTCGTGTCAATCAAACCGCCGGCCCGTTGCACGCCGGTCCAGTAGAGCACCTCATAGCTCGCGACCACGCGCCATGTCGGCGCGAATTGGTACCCGGCTTTCACAGCGAAATCTGGAACCGCAGCGAAGCGGGTCTGGGTGGTGTTGCCGATATTGCTCGGAAGCGCCAGCAATCCGCCCGGCAAGATCGCGGTGACACCACCGGCGGTAATGGTGGTCGAGCCGTTGATCTGCGCCTCATTGAGGCTGGCGCCGAGCGCGACCTTGGCCCGCCATTCGAGCATCCAGGGGCCGCGCATGTACTCGCCGGCGACGCCGAGATCGAGCCCGTGAAAATTGCTGCTGGCATGGAACGAGTCGGTTGACGCGAAGATCGTGCCGGGAGGAATCACGCCGCCGGCTATGACGGTGGAGGTGCTTAAGATGTCCAGTCGGTCGGAGGCATGCAGGAAGCGATAGCCGACCAGCAGGCCGAAACGCTCGGCGCCCCAGGACCCGATCTCCCGGCGATAAAGCGCGCCGGCTCCGTACAGACGGGAGGTTTCGCTGGCGCTCACCGCGCCCGACAACACGCCGGGGAAAGCGATCAGCTGTACATCTTGCGCATTAGTAATGGCGTTGAGGAACGGCCGCGCCAGAATTGGATTGCCCGCTGAGTTTGCATTAAATCCGGTCGAGACCTGTTCAAGGCCGAAGAAGCTCGCCTCAACGCCGCTGTTGTGCTGGGGATCGAACCAGTATCCG
>JBGQCE010000430.1:0-3947 GCA_041495185.1 Bradyrhizobium sp. | reverse complement strand
GGAACCGCGTGTCCGCCAAAATCAATCCGCGTGCCGGCAAGATTGCCGACCCATCGATGCTGGCGAATGTAGCGCGGTTGGTGACATCATATTCCGCAGCCAAACCCATCTGCGGCAAATTCAGCAGGACGCCCGGCGCGCCATCGCACGCGCCTTCAAGGCCTGAGTTGAGTCCTAGACCGCATGTGACGAGGTATCGACTGTATCCTGATGGATATGGCCGCATTTCGTGCATCTCAACCGCCAATATTCGAGTCCCGACCGTCCGGGGATGATGCGCTGGACCGTCAGGCGACCGTTGCATAGCGGACAACTGGAGATCACCTCGGCGGAGGGAGGTGCGGTCGGCTCGGCGATTGCTTCGGTCATGGGAAGCGGCCACCTCTAGACCACGTCAAGCCGCCGACCGTTCCGCTGGCGGTTCAACCGTCGCGTATCGTTTGAGCTGGAGGCGGTCGATCTGGGTTTTCGCATCCGCGATGGCGGAATCGGGATCGGACCATGCGAAGCCGACTTCAAGCGCCGAAAACAAGACGCCGTCGATGACGACAGGCGTCAGATCCGCCCGCCTAATCCGGGCGTGCCACAGACCTCGTCCGGCCTCGAAAGATTCGATTTTGAAGCCGTCATAGTCGCACTGCATTTCGGTGACTCCCCGGCAATCCCGGAGTCGAAGAAAACATGAGTCCCGAAAAACGAGTGTGAACTCGTTCACATCTCCGGCCTTTTTATGCGCCGATGACGAGCGTCTCGACTTGCTCAACCGGCATGGCGGCGAACCTTGCCGACGCGCTTGCCGCGCGCGGCAGGACCGGCCGCGGCACGCATGATCCAGCGCCGGAACGCCGCGAAATCGCGTTGCTCGGTCTGGAAGCTGCGATAGGCCAGGTACCAGCGCATGCCCTTCGGCACTGTCAGCGCAAAGGGTGCGACCAGCCGTCCGGCGGCGAGGTCGTCGTCGATATAGGGGCGGATGCCCATCGCGATACCTAACCCGTCGACGGCGGCCTGCAGCGCCTGGCCGTAAAATTGAAATTCGGGTCCGCGCGCCGTCACCCGGGCGACGCTGGCGGCTTTCAGCCAGGATGGCCAGTCATTGGGCGAATGCGCGACGCGCAACAGGCTCGGCCCCCTGAGATCGCCCGGGCGTTTCAGCTGCGCGGCCAGCTTAGGCGCGCATACCGGCAGCAGGTCGGCGGCGAACAAGGGTTCGGCGACCAGGCCCGGCCACTCGCCGTCGCCGAGTTTGATGCCGCAGCTCCAGTCATCGCCGAACGGCGCCGCCGCGCCGCCGGTGGTGATCCGCACCTCGATGTCGGGCTCGTCCATGCGAAAGTCCGCCAGCCGCGGGATCAGCCATCTCATGGCAAAGGTCGGGCCGACGCCGATGGTCAGCACCCGGACGCTGGTGGGGGCGGTCACCTGCGCGGTCAGGCTGGCCAGTGCGTCGAAGATCGGCGTCAGCCCGCTCTGATAGGCGCGCCCCGCTGCCGTCATCGCCAGCCGGTTGGCCTTGCGCTCGAACAGCGCAACGCCGAGCCGCTGTTCCAGCAGATGCACCATCCGGCTGACCGCCGCCGCCGACACGTTGAGCTCCGCCCCCGCGCCACTGAAGCTTCCGCTTCGCGCCGCCGCCTCGAAAGCCTTGATGCCGTTGAGAAACAATAGTCGCCGCATTCCACCCTCAGGAAAACTGATGCCAGGGCAAGATAACTCAGTTTGCGCGGCGAGTCCAAGCAAGGCAGAAATATCCAGAGATATCCGCGGAGATTCGAATGACGCCGCTGATGATTACAGCCCTTGGCCTGCTGATGGTCGCGACAGCGTTCCTGTCCGGCCTGTTCGGCATGGCCGGCGGGCTGATCCTGATCGGCGTGCTGCTCACCTTGATGCCGCTGCCGACGGCGATGGTGCTGCACGCGATCACGCAGATGGCGTCCAATGGCTGGCGCGCCTTTCTGTGGCGGAGCCACATCAGATGGCGGCCGGTCTCGGTCTATCTGATCGGCTGCGCGGTCGCGCTGGCGGTCTGGTCGATCACCCGCTATGTGCCGGACAAGCCGATAGCGCTGCTGTTGCTGGGGGTGACGCCGTTCATGGCGCGGCTGACGCCATCGGATCTGAAGCCTAATCCGGACAGTATCTGGCAGGGCACGTTCTACGGCACCGCCTGCATGGGGCTGATGCTGATGACCGGCGTGTCCGGGCCGCTGATGGACACCTTCTTTCTCGGCGGCAAATTCGATCGCCGCGAGATCGTCGCGACCAAGGCCGCCGCTCAGGTGGCCAGTCATTTCGTCAAGCTGATCTATTTCGGCGGCATCATCGATCAGGCCGCTACCCTCGATCCGGTTCTCGCCGCGGTCGCGGTCGCGGCATCCATGACCGGCACGACGCTGGCGCGGCGCATCCTCGAGGCCATGACCGATCTGCAATTTCGCACCTGGGCAGGGCGGCTGATCACGACCGTTGCGAGCTACTACATCATCTACGGAAGTTGGTTACTGCTGGCGCGCAGCAGCGCCTTCGCCTTTTGACAGAGGGAGGAAGCCCGATGGCCGAGACGACCGACCCGCTGGTGCTCGATCTCGTCGAATGGATCGCAAGAAAGCCACGGCTTTACTCCGAGGTGATCGAGACCTGGCGGACGTCATGTCCGCGGCTGACGATCTGGGAAGACGCGGTCGATCGCGGCTACGTCGCGCGCCAGCCAATCGCAGGAGCCGGCGTGAGAATAGCGATCACGGCAGGCGGCGAAAAATTCCTGCGCGAGCACGGTCGCGCAAGCTGACCACGGCCGTTTGAGCTGACGTGCAGCATGGCTGCGCTTCCATCATGTTGCGGTATCGCAGATCAATTCGCCGCGATGCGAAACGCCCGGCATTGACTTCGCGAGCTTGATGCGGTGAGCTTCATGCAATCGCATTCAATTTGGGTATGCACCCGCAGCAGCACAGGACCGCTCCATGATCGACCTTTATTACTGGACCACGCCGAACGGCCACAAGATAACGATGTTTCTTGAAGAGACCGGGCTGAAGTACAAAATTCTCCCGATCAACATCGGCAAGGGCGATCAGTTCAAGCCGGAGTTTCTGGCGGTCGCGCCGAACAACCGAATCCCCGCGTTGGTCGATCACGAGCCGAAGGGCGGGGCCAGGCCGATCTCGATCTTCGAGTCCGGCGCGATGCTGCTTTATCTCGCGGAGAAGACCGGCAAATTCCTCCCCTCCGACATCTACGGCCGTTACGACGCGATTCAATGGACGTTCTGGCAGATGGGCGGGCTCGGGCCGATGGCGGGGCAGAACCACCACTTCAGAAATTACGCCCAGGAAAAGATCAAATACGCCATCGACCGTTATGTGAACGAGACCAACCGGCTTTACGCCGTGCTCAACAAGCGTCTCAAAGATCGCGAATTCATCGCCGGCGAATATTCGATCGCGGACATGGCGAGCTACCCCTGGGTGGTGCCGTACAAGAACCAGAGCCAGGACATCGACGACTTCCCGCATCTCAAGCGCTGGCTCGAGACCATTCGTGCGCGGCCGGCCACGGAGCGCGCTTACGCGCTCGCCAAGGACGTGAATCCGAATTTCGGCCAGCCCGCGATCCGCACCGAGGAAGAGCGCAAGCTTCTGTTCGGGCAGACCGCCGCGGTGGTGAAGTAGCTAGGCGCTTCTCTCGTCATGGCCGGGCAAAAGCGCGAAGCGCGTCTTCGCGCTGGATGTCCCGGCCATCCACGCCTTGAGGCTTGGCTAAAAAGAAAGACGTGGATACCCGCGACAAGCGCGGGCATGACGAAGCAGCAACGTCGCGTCAAGAAGCCAGGGGCAGGGAAATCACTTCAATGGCATTAAAACTGTTCGAGCTGGTCGGCACCGACGAAGCGCGTCCGTTCAGCCCGTTCTGCTGGCGGACGCGGATGGCGCTCGCGCATAAGC
>JBGQCE010000429.1:0-3961 GCA_041495185.1 Bradyrhizobium sp. | reverse complement strand
GATCGTCGTCGATACCTTGCCCGAGCCGAAACCATCAGCAGGGCAGGTACTGGTCAGGACGCTTGCCTGCGGTATTTGCGGCTCGGACCTGCATGCGCGCAAGCACGCCCGCCACATGGTCGAACTATCCAGGCATTTCCCCGGCCGCAAACCGATGGACCTCGCCCGCGATGTCGTATTCGGCCACGAATTCTGCTGCGAGATTGTCGATTACGGCCCGGCCACGCAGCGCACGCTGAAAACCGGCACGCGGGTGTGCTCGCTCCCCGCGTTGCTGACGGCGGAGGGGCCGCAGGGCATCGGCTATTCCAACGACAATGTCGGCGGTTATGCCGAACGCATGTTGCTCAGCGAGGCGCTGCTGCTGGAGGTGCCCAACGGACTTGCGGCGGAGCACGCGGCGCTGACCGAGCCATTGGCGGTCGGTGTCCACGCCGTCGCCAAGGCCAATATACGCGGCGACGAGGTGCCGCTGGTGATCGGCTGCGGCCCGGTCGGGCTGGCAGTGATCGCGGCGTTGAAAATCAGGGGGTTGCACCCGATCGTTGCGGCGGATTATTCGCCGGCGCGCCGCGCCTTGGCCGAGAAACTGGGCGCCGACATCGTCGTCGATCCCGCGCGCACGCAAGCCTTCGCGACCTGGGCCGAGCACGCCGCGATGTCGCCGGAGCAGAAAGCCGCGCGGCCGCCATTGCGGGCGCTGTTGCCGGCGCTCAAGCCGGCGCTGATTTTCGAATGCGTCGGGATACCCGGCCTGCTGCAGCAGGTGTTCGAAGGCGCGCCGCGCGATGCCCGCATCGTGGTGGTCGGCGTCTGCATGGAAACCGACCGTTCCGAGCCGATGCTTGGCATCATGAAGGAACTCAACGTCCAATATGTGCTGGGATACACGCCCGATGAATTTGCGTATTCCTTGCGCCTGATCGCCGAAGGGCAGGTCGACGCCGCCTCGCTGGTGAGCGCGACCGTCGGCATCGACGGGGTCGCCGCCGCGTTTGCCGATCTCGCCAATCCGGAGCGGCACACCAAGATCATCGTCGAGCCCTGGCGGTAGGCTGGCTTCTTCCTCATGGTGAGGAGCGCGTCTTCGCGCGTCTCGGACCATGAGGCTTCATCCTTCGAGACGCCCGACCGGACAGCGCAAGTGCGCTGCCGGGAGAGCGGGCTCCTCAGGATGAGGAAGGGACGATATAATGCGCCATGTCCCCGAGCGATTCAGACCGTCCGGCCGTCCTCGCGCATCAGCGGTTTCTTGAGGACAGGGAGTCTTTTGCACGTCTGAATCTCGCGCAGCGCTTTCGGCACATCCACGACACCAATATGTGGGGTGCCGCGGCATCTCCTTCCGGGCTGGGCTCGGAGATGGACGCCACCGCCGAGCTGCGCGCGGAATTGCCGCGGCTTCTCGAAAGGCTCGATGTCGCATCGCTGCTCGATGCGCCCTGCGGCGACGCGGGCTGGATCAACGCGGCCAGCTTGCGCGTGCGCACCATCGGCGTCGACATCGTGCCTTCACTGATCGAGCGGCTGCGGGCCCGCGCCGCGGCGGGAGAAATCAAAGGCGAATATCATCTCGCCGATGTCACCTGCGATTCCTTGCCGCGATGCGACGCGATCCTGTGCCGCGACGCTCTTGTGCATCTGTCGTTTGTGAATATCGAACGCGCGGTTACGAATTTCAGGGCGTCTGGCGCTGCGTGGCTGATTACGACCACGTTTCCGGAAATACAGACCAACCGGGATTGCGAGGACGGTGACTGGCGCGCCCTGAATTTCGAACGCGCGCCTTTTGGCTGGGGACCGCCGGTCGAATTGCTCAACGAGAATTGCCTGGAGGCCGGCGGCGGCTGGCGTGACAAGAGCCTCGGCGTGTGGCGGCTCACTTAATGTCGTCCCGGCGAACGCCGGGACCCATACTCCGCGGCCTCTCGTTTAGGCACTCTGGCAGATACCTTCCGTAACAACCAACGCCGGTGGTTATGGGTCCCCGCTTTCGCGGGGACGACGTATAGTTGTTGCGCCTCACACCGGCAGTGCAATCGAATACTTCACCTGACTGAGCGCAAAACTCGACTCGATCGAGGCGATGCCGTCGAGCCGGGTCAGCTTGTTTTTCAAGAACGCCTCATACGAAGAAAGATCGGCGGCGACGACACGCAGCAGATAGTCGCGGTTTCCCGTCATCAGATAGCACTCCAGCACCTCGTCCCATTTCGAGATCGCTTTCGCAAACCGGTTAAGGTCTTCTTCCTTCTGCCGCGAGAGCTTGATCGAGATGAACACGCTGACGTGTAGCCCCAGCGATTTCTGGTCGACGGTCGCGATATAGCGCGTGATCACGCCGCGCTCTTCCAGAAGTTTCACCCGGCGATGGCAGGGCGAGACCGACAGGCCGACCTTGTCGGCGAGTTCCTGCATGGTGGTGCGGCTGTCGGATTGCAGCAGGCTGAGGATCTTGCGGTCGATGGCGTCTAACGTGTGCATTGGGATAAACTCGGGATGACGGGCTGGAAAGTGGGAATTTATCCCAATATTCCGGTGTATGTCGCGAAAATTTGAGATTTTTGGCTGATGTCGAAGCGCTACCATCGCAGGATAATCACCGGGAGTTCCGCCATGGCGACCGACCCCGCACGCCTTGAGACGCTGTCCGCGCTGGCACGCAAAGTTCTGTGGCTGTCGTCGTGGACCATCCACCATGCCAATCACATCCGGCCCAATACCGATGGATTGAAGGTCGGAGGTCATCAGGCCTCGTCGGCGTCGCTCGCCACCATCATGTCGGCGCTGTATTTCTCGGTGCTGAGGCCGCAGGACCGTGTCGCGGTGAAGCCGCATGCGAGCCCGGTGTTCCACGCCATCCAGTACCTGTTCGGACACCAGACCCGCGACAAGCTGGAAAACTTTCGCGGCTTCAAGGGCGCGCAATCCTATCCGTCGCGCACCAAGGACACCGACGACGTCGATTTCTCCACCGGCTCGGTGGGCCTCGGCGTCGCGCAGACATTGTTCTCTTCGCTGGTGCAGGACTACGTCAAGGCGCATGGCTGGATGAAGGATCGGCCCGAGGGCCGGATGATCGCGCTGGTCGGCGACGCCGAGATGGACGAGGGCAATATCTTTGAAGCGCTGCTGGAGGGCTGGAAGCACGGCCTGCGCAACACCTGGTGGGTGGTCGACTACAACCGCCAGAGCCTCGATGCCGTGGTGCGCGAAGGGCTGTGGGAGAAATTCGAATCCATGTTCCGCAATTTCGGCTGGGACGTGGTGATCGTGAAATACGGCAAGCTGATGCAGGCGGCGTTCGCGGAAGCAGGCGGCGAGGCGCTGAAGCAATGGATCGATGCCTGCCCGAACGCGATGTATGCGGCGCTGTGTTTTCAGGGCGGGGCTGCGTTCCGCAAGCATTTACGCGATGAGATCGGCGATCAGGGCGCGGTGTCGCAACTGATCGAGCGGCGCAGCGACGACGAGTTGCTGGCGCTGATGTCCAATCTGGGCGGTCACGACATGGCCAGCATGTGTGAGGCCTTCGAGGCGATCGATCACGACCGCCCGGTCTGCTTCATCGCCTACACCATCAAGGGCATCGGCCTGCCGTTCCAGGGCCACAAGGACAACCATGCGGGGTTGATGACGGTCACCCAGATGGAAAAATGGCGCAGCGCGCAGAACATCCGGCCGGGCCACGAATGGGAGAAATTCGAAGGATTGTCTCAGGAGCCGGCAAAGCTGGAAGCATTTCTCACGGACGCGCCGTTCAACCGCGGCGGCCGTCGCCGCCTGACGTCGCCGGCAATCGATGTGCCCGAGCGGCTTGCGTTCAAGCCGTCGCCTGTCATGTCGACCCAGCAAGGTTTTGGGCTCGTGCTCAATGAACTCGCGCGCGGCGATACCGAGCTTGCCTCGCGCATCGTCACGGCCTCGCCCGACGTCACGGTGTCGACCAATCTCGGCGCCT
>JBGQCE010000428.1:0-3977 GCA_041495185.1 Bradyrhizobium sp. | reverse complement strand
ATTTCCTGCGGCGCTGCGTCGATATGCTTCTCGAAACGCACCAGCTTCCAGTCGTCGGGATTGTGCGTGAAGGCGAAGCCGGATTTGCGGGCAAGCCCAATCATGACGTCGTTGGAGCGCAGCGTATCGCCAAACAGGCGCTTGGCGCCAAAGGCTGCGGCGCGGCATTGCAGGTTCCGCAGCAACGCCGAACCGATGCCCTGGCCCTGCCAGCGGTCGTCGATCGACAGGCCGAATTCGAAACTATCGGTGTCGGCGTCGAAGGCGTAGCGGGCTTCGCCGACGACGGTCTCGAAGCCGTCGATCGTCATGGTCGCGATCACGCTGAAGCGGTCGGCCTCGCCGACATGGATGAAATGATCGAGTTCGGTTTGGGGCAGCTCGCTGATAGCGCCGAGGAAACGATTGTAGCGGGAGCGAACCGAGAGCGAGCGGAAATAAGCCTGCAACGCGCCGGCGTCAGCAGGCTCGACGAAACGCACCGTCAGCGACTTGCCGTTACGCAGCCGCAGGATATCGGAATGTTGCCGGAGGTCATTGAGGCGAAGCGTGGTCATCGCCGGGCTCCTGTTAGTTCGGGGGAAGTCGATGGCTGGCGCCCCCCAAAAGAGGCGGCGCCAGCCTGGCTGCACCTATGCCCGCCAAAACGGCTTTTCGGCCTCGTGAACGATGTCGCTCCAGGAAAGGCCGACATCATGCAGGTCGCGATCGGACCATTGGGTCAGTTCACGGCGCGTCTGGTAGCGCTGCCGCCAGATGCGGAAGGTTTCGCTGAGCTGGGTCAAAAGCCCGGAACCATGATGATTTATCATCGATTCATGTGTGAAGCTGGACATTCTCATCTCCTAAAGCTAATCTCTTGCCTGCAATATCTGCGCTATCCGGGTTTTCGACAAACGACACTTTGTACCGCTTCGCATGATATAAGCTCATGTATACTTGGTTCTGAAAATGACCGCCCGGCTGCCCTCGCTCAATGGATTGCGCGCCTTCGAGGCCGCGGCACGGCACTTAAGTTTCACCGTTGCGGCGTCCGAACTGAACGTCACGCAGACCGCGATCAGCCATCAGATAAGGCGGCTCGAGGAAGAACTCGGAATCCGCTTGTTCGTCCGGCAGAACCGCGCATTGACGTTGACGCCGGAAGCGAAAAATTATCTCCCCGGTGTCCGCGCGGCGTTCAACGATTTGCGGCTCGCCACCGACCGGCTCTTGCGCAGGGACGATGACCATGTGCTGACGGTCTCCACGCTGGCGTCGCTCGCCGCAAAGTGGCTGCTGCCAAGACTCTCCACATTCCAGGAAGCCCATCCCGGCATCGACGTTCGCATCACGACGTCGACCAGTCTTATCGATTTCAAGAGTGGCGATGTTGATGCCGCGATCCGCTATGGCCGCGGGCACTGGCCGGGCGTGCGCGCCGACTGGCTGATGGCCGACCAGTTATTTCCGGTCTGCAGCCCGGCCTTGCTGGCGGGCAAGAAGCCGCTGCGGCAGCCAGAAGATCTGGCAGACCATGTGTTGCTTCACACCAGCGGCGGAACCAGCGACGATTGGCGGCTGTGGCTGACGGCCGCCGGTCTGCCGACCAACCTCTCGAAGCAGCCCGGCGTAACCTTCGATCTCACCTTCATGACCCTGCAGGCGGCGATCGACGGGATCGGCGTGGCCATCGGCAGAACTTCCTATGTGGAAGCCGATATCGCCAAGGGCCGCCTCGTGGTTCCGTTCAAAATGACACTACCGGCGGACGCCGGCTTCTACCTGGTCTCGCCCGAGGCGAAGGCGGATTCGCCCAAGCTCCGCGCATTCCGGCAATGGCTGATCGCCTCCGTGCAGAACAAAACCTGAAAGGCTATCCAGATCTGCGCCAATGGCGGCTCACCCGCTGTTTTCTGGTTGGTGATGCCGCACGGGCGTGTCAGGTTGCCGCATCACGCAAAGTAACTGTCGGCCGGCGAAAAGCCTTTCCGCACCTTAGGGACAAGTCTCAGGCGTCACGGTGACTGGGCAGCGCGCTGCCCGGCCGTTGTGCCGGCGATCTTGCCGAACACCGCGCCATTCATCAGGCCGGTGCCGCCGGGATAATTGAAGTAGAAAATTCCGCCGACCAGCTCGCCGGCCGCGAACAGCCCGGGAATCGGCGCACCATCGGTGTCCATGACGCGCGCGCTGGTGTCAATCTTCAGTCCGCCGAAGGTGAAGGTGAGCCCGCAGGTCACGGCGTAGGCTTCGAACGGCCCTTGATCCACCGTGTTGGCCCAATTCGATTTCGGAATCGCGAGGCCCTTGGTGCCACGGCCGTCCTTGACGTTCGGATCGAACGGCACGTCGGTCATGACGGCCTTGTTGTAGGTCAGAATCGTCTCCAGCGCCTTTTCGGCGTTGACGTCGTCGAGCTTCTTGACCAGCTCCTCAAGCGTATCGGCACGAACCTTGGTAACACGCTTGATGCGGTATTCGTCGCGCAGCATCGGGATAATTTTGCTGTCAAACACCTGCCAGGCGAACTGTCCGGGCTGCATCAAAATCACGCGGCCGTATTTCGCATAGGTGTAGTTGCGGAAGTCGGCGCCTTCGTCGACGAAGCGCTCGCCATTGGCATTGATCATGATGCCCCAGGGATACGAGTGCTTCTGAAAATTGTCACCGACGGTGAGATCGCCGAATTCCGGTGCATTACGATCCCAGCCGACGGCGTGGCCGCCCGACCAGTTGCCGGTCGGCATGGCGCCGATGTCGAGCGCCATCTTGATGCCGTCGCCGGTGTTGAAGCGGGTGCCGCGGATCTTGGCGAGTTCCCACAGCGGCCCAAGATAGCGCGTGCGCATTTCGGTGTTGGCCTGGAAACCGCCGGCGGCCAGCACCACGCACTTCGCCTTCACCTCGACAGTCTTGCCGTTGTGCTTGACCTTTACGCCTTTAACACCGTCATCGTCGGCGATAAGGGAAATTGCGCGCGCACTGTACGCGATAGCTACGTTGTTCTTGCGTGCGATCTTGGTCCAGCCTTCGACCAGGCCCGGTCCGCCGCCCCAAGCCTCCACCGTCAGCCCGCCCCAGAATTTGAACATGCCGTTGATCTTGTAGGCCTGGCGCCCCCAGATCGGCATGAAGCGCATCCCCTTGTCACGCATCCAAAGCATGGTTGCCTTGCTGCGCGTGACCAGCAGTTCGCACAAGTCTGGATCGGTGCGGTATTCGGTGACACGGCCCATGTCGTCGAAGAATTTTTCTTCAGTGTAGGTGCCGAAATCGGACTTCGACACTTCCTCGTCGGTAAGATCCGGCATCAGTGCGCGCAAGTCTTCGACGCCGTCATAGACGCAGCGGAACGCGCCGGCGGTGAAGCGGCTATTACCACCGGCCTCGTCCTCGGGCGAGCGCTCCAACATCAAGACCGAGACGCCGCTTTCGGCCGCCGCAAGAGCTGCACAAAACGCCGCATTGCCGGCGCCGACGACGATAACGTCCACAGAGGGGGGTAACGCGATGCTCATGATTACTTCTCGAGTTGATTCAGGAAATTGGATTTATTGGACGTTGCTAAAGCCTGCCGCCAAGCTTGCCGGCGCTGGCAATGATGTTGCGATCAGGATCGCGCGAGACGATTTTAAGCATCGGTTTGGCGTTGGTGTCTACCGCAAATTTCAAACAGCAGATGCGCGTCCGCGTTCTCGCGGCACGACCTGCCCGAGGCTTGCGTTTCGTTGTCCCTCCAAAGGGAGGGAGCAGGGAATGCCGGATGCGCGCTGCATCCGCGGTCTCGTGTGCAAAATGGGTAAAGAAAGCGCACACGAGCATACAGGTTCAGCGGAGGCGATCCGACATTCCCTGCGCAATGGGTTTACGGCTTACTTCGTGCTCTCCCCGGAGAATCGGGCTTTGTTGTCTCCGTCGCCTGCGGATAGCTGGCTCATCCGCGCCCGGTCGGGCCGACTTGCCTTCCGCAGACTTGACGCCAACCATTGAGGCGT
>JBGQCE010000427.1:0-3989 GCA_041495185.1 Bradyrhizobium sp. | reverse complement strand
GATGCTTTCGGCTTCCGCGAAGCGGCCCTGCAGGCCAACCACCAGACCCAGATTTTGCCGCACCCGCGCATCGGCTCTGGTAGAGGCGTGAGCCCGGCGAAGAAACTCTTCCGCCTTCGGCAGCTCCCTGGAAAGCATATAGGAGAGGCCGAGGTTGGACAGTACCGAGGGTTCGTCGGGCACGATTTTCAACGCGCTGGCGTAATAGCGGCGGGCGTCGTCATGCCGGCCCAGTTGATCGAGCGCAGTGCCCTGCACCGACAAGATTCGCCAATCCGGATTATCGGGTGAATGGGCGCGCGAGAGAACATCGAACGCCTGCTGGAAATTGCCGTTATCGGCGAGCGCCCGGCCAAAGCTGGCAAGCAGCGTCTTGTTGCCGGAATGGGCGATGGTGGCCTGTTCGAGCACGGCCACCGCCTGGGCGCGCTGCCCGGTGGTGCGCAGCGCCTGGCCATAAGCCAGCGCAGCCTCGGCATCCTTGGGGTTTGCACGATAGCGCTCGCCATAGACTTCTACCGCGTTCCGCGGATCGCCGTTGGGGCTGGCCTCGGCCTTTGACGTCAGCGATCCCGTGATGTCGGACATGGTCTGGCAGCCGCCAAGGCCTGCGGCCAGGATCGCCGTCACGGCCGCGGACGCAAGAAGCCGGGCAAGGCTGGAGTGCTGACGCATGGCACTTTAACTCACGGGTATCGGGCGAATGGATCAGGCCGAGCGCGTCAGCAATAGACTGTTAACCCTAACGTCTGGTTAATTGTGAGCCTGCACAGGGGTCGGGCGGCTGGATTCGGCGGGCCGCATCCGGTTTATGCGCGAGTTTTGAATCGGGGTGCGCGGCGTTGCGATCGAGGCTTCCTGTGAAGCTGCCCTTTGGCTGTCTATCTCAGCTCCGCCCCTCAATATTCGGCGGCGAGACGCTTCCTTATTTCATCGATCCGTTTGTCCAGGGCATCGAAGCGAGCGTGCAGGCCCCGGTCGTGAAGATAAAATATGTACCCCCCTGCCAGAAATCCGAAAATCCAGTGATGGCTTTCCACATAGACGATCACCTGCTCGATCGCGTGACCGCCAGAAGCAACGATGTCCAACAAGGCGTCCATCGCATTCTCCCGTTTCGAGCAAATGGCATACTAATTCTTGAAGACTGGCGTTGATGGGTGAGCTAGCCGCCCCGCATCCAACTATTTGTGGTGCTTGCGGAGATAGGCGTGAAGCGACTCCGTGCGGGTCTCGGCGAGCAAGGTTTTGAGCATCATGTCCTTGCGGCGGCCTTTCGCGAAATGCGCGCCATAGGTCTTGCGCGATGAGCCGACACGCGTGTTGACGTGCTTCTTGTCGATGCGGCCCGTCGTATCGCGATGCCGACCGTCCAAACCCTTCTTGGCCATCTGACCCTCCCGGGATTATGCGATCAGCGCACCCTGCCACGATCCCCACGCCGCGTGTAGTGGGCGGCGGGCCAGGGTTGCGGCGACAGGTGATTGCGGACGCGCGAAAAAACTGCAACCTCTCGATTGGCCCTCTCAGCCCGCTTTGCCCTTCCTGTTTCAATCGAAGACCGAGACCCGCATGCATTCAGTGTTCGAGACCGCGCCTGCCGCATCAGCCATTCCCATTACGTTTGCGACCAAGGCGACATGGGAGGCGATCAGCGCCGGCCTTCCCGGTGAGGCCCGGCAGTTCGCGAAAGCCAATGGCTTTGCGGCCAAGCCCGGGGCGTACCTCGCGCTCCCCTCCGCGGACGGACGCATCGCGCAGATCGTGTTCGGCCTCGAGGACGAGACCGGCAAAAATCCTGACCTGTTCAGACCCGGCCAGTTGCCGGGCCTGTTGCCGCCGGGCGTCTACCGCTTCGCCAACGCGCCGCACGACACGCGCCTCGCCACGCTTGCCTTTGCGCTGGGCAGCTATCGCTTCAGCCGCTACCGCAAGGCGGATGCGCCTGATGTCAGACTGGTGCCGCCTGATGGCGTTGACGTTGCCGCGATCACGCGAATGGCGGAAGCAGCACACCTTGCCCGCGACCTCATCAATACGCCCTCCAACGACATGGGGCCGGAGGAGCTGGCCCTTGCCGCGCGAGAGCTCGCAACGCGCTTCGGCGCCACTTTCAACTGCATCGTCGGCGACGACCTGACGCGACAGAATTTTCCGTTGATCCATGCGGTAGGGATGGCGTCGTCACGCGCGCCCCGGCTGATCGATTTGACCTGGGGCGATCCGGACCACCCCAAGGTGACGCTGGTCGGCAAGGGCGTCTGCTTCGATACCGGCGGGCTCGACCTGAAACCTTCCACCGGCATGCTGATCATGAAGAAGGATATGGGTGGAGCCGCCAACGTATTGGCGCTGGCGCTGATGGTGATGGATGCAGGGCTCAAGGTGCGCCTAAGGGTCCTGATCCCCGCGGTCGAAAACGCGGTCGCCGGCAACGCCTTCCGCCCGCTCGATATCTTCCCCTCGCGCAAGGGTCTCACGGTGGAAATCGGCAATACCGACGCCGAAGGCCGGCTGGTGCTGGCCGATGCGCTGGCGCTGGCCTGCGAGGAGAAGCCCGACCTGCTGGTCGATCTGGGCACCCTGACCGGCGCAGCGCGGGTGGCGCTGGGTCCGGATTTACCGCCCTTTTACACAAACGATGAGACGCTGGCGCTGGACGTCGCGCGATGCGCGAAAGAGGAGAACGATCCGTTGTGGCGATTGCCGCTGTGGCCACCTTACGATGCCTGGCTCGATTCGAAGGTCGCCAACGTCAACAACGCGCCGTCGGGCACGTTCGCCGGCTCCATCACCTGCGCACTGTTCCTGCAACGCTTCGTCGAGGGCGCGAAGAGCTGGCTGCATGTCGATATCTACGGCTGGACGCCGACGGCGAAGCCGGCGCGCCCGGAGGGCGGCGAATGCCAGGCCGCGCGCGCGATCTACAAATTGCTCGGGGAACGCTATGGATGATCCGCGGCTGACGCCGGCGCGGCCCGACCTCGCCGCGAAATATCTCGAGGGGAAAATCAAGGCGGCGCGCTTCGTCGAAGGCCGGGTGTTCGAGATATCGGATAGCATCGCGCCAATGCGCGAGGCGCCGTCCTCCGATGCCATGCTTTTGACGCAAGCCCTGAAGGGCGAGCGCGTCACCATTTATGACCGCAATGGCGAAGGTTTTGCGTGGGGCCAATTGAACGGCGACGGCTATGTCGGCTGGCTTCCCGATCGCGCGCTGGCAAAGCCCGAGGGCGAGCCGACCCACAAGATCACGGCGCTGCGCACATTCGCCTTTCCCGGACCCTCGATCAAACTGCCGCCGGCCGATACGCTTCCCATGGGGGCTGTCGTAACGGTGCTGCGCGAAGACGGCCCTTTCGCCGTGACGCGCGAAGGCTGGTATCTGCCGCGACAGCATGTCGACAGCGTCCATCACCACGACGAGGATTTCGTCGCGGTGGCCGAACGCTTCGCCGGCACGCCATATCTGTGGGGCGGCAAGACCAGTTTTGGGATCGATTGTTCCGGCCTCGTGCAGATATCATTGAACGCCGCGGGCACCGGCTGCCCGCGCGACAGCGACATGCAGGAGACAGGTCTCGGCAGAATATTGGGGCTGGCGGAATCCCGCAAACTGCGGCGCGGCGACCTGATTTTCTGGAAAGGCCATGTGGCGATCGCGCGCGATGCCGACACCATCGTCCACGCCAACGCGCATCACATGGCCACCGTGATCGAAAACACCCGCGACGCCATCGCGCGCATCAAGGCTGCCGGCAGCGAGATCACCGCGATCAAGCGGCTTGGCTGAAGTATTTTCCGGTGGGCGAACATGATCCGCTGCGCATCCATCGGCCACATGGTTCGAGACGCGCGGCGTCGCCGCGCTCCTCACCATGAGGATTTAGCAGACCTCATCCTGAGGAGGCGCCAACGGGTCCGCGCAAAGCGCGGCCCGATGACAGGCTCCGCGCCGTCTCGAAGGATGAAGCCACCATACTGAAAAT
>JBGQCE010000426.1:0-4012 GCA_041495185.1 Bradyrhizobium sp. | reverse complement strand
CCATTCCTTCAGCGCCTTCGCCGCCGGAATGCGCTGGGTGTCGATGATGTCGATCAGTTCAATGGCCGCGGAGAGCCGCGCTGCGGGAGTCATGGAACACTTTCGGTTCGAGAATGGCGCGTGCTCAGATCAAGAGCAAAATCTTCAGCGCGAAATAGATCCACATCGCGAACAGCACCAGCACGCCGGCGAACCATGCCAGCGAGCGTTGCCCGAGATCGTTGGAGGTCACGAAAATTCCGGCGTGGATGAAACGCGTGACCACGAATACCCACGACATCACTACAATAATAAGGTCGGCGTGATGCAGCGGCAGCGCCAGCGCGATCAGGATGTAGAACAATAGCGGCACTTCGAACTGGTTGCTGAAGCAATTGGCGATCTGGGTCGCCCGGACGGGCCAGTTCGGCTCTCTCAGCGCGATGTCCCTGATTTTGGTTTCCCCGCCGACCAGCGCTTGCCGACGCGCCCCGGCCATCCACAGCAGCAGGGCGAAGGCCAGCCCCACCAGAACGAAGACCGGCAGCAAAACCATTTGAATTGACATCGGAATTTTCCCCGGATCGAGCGCAAGCCCCCCGCTATAGCGGCCGCGCTCGCTCCTCGCAATAAACCCGCAACCGCTACGTTGAACCACAATCGCCGTTGCGGCGACCAATTCGCAATAGTTCCAGTGATTTCAGGCTCGAAACGGCCTTGAGCGCGACCCGCGAGATGCTGTCATGAACATTACGACCCCGCTCCTGATTGGCGCGGCCCATGCGGCCGAAATGCCCGGCGACTCCGTGACCTCGTTTCTCAAGATGGTCGGCGACAGCACCGGCCTTTTTGCCGACGACAGCCCGGACGGCTCGCTTGGCATGCTGATGTCGGGGCTATCAGGCGTCGCAGCCGCGCTGGCGGTGGCGATCATGCTGTCCGTCTATTTCCGCAGCGGATATCGCAGCGCGCGCGACGTCGTCAGGCACGGCCTTGCCGCTGCCGCCGTGTTCGGGCTTCTGGCCTTCGTGGTCTACGATATGCGCCATGCCGCGCTCGCCTATCTCGGCATCAACCCGACAAAACCCGCGGTCGAATTTGAAATCCGCCTGCCGATGACGGCGGTGTCTGCCGTGGCCGACACCCAGATCGAATTGCACACCGACAGAAACCAGACGCTTGCCAAGGTGCAAAACCTGTTGGCGCTTGATAGCGAGGGCCGCAGCGTGCTCAGGGGTTCGGTGCCACTGGAGTATCGGACCAAGGACCGCGTCGTGGTGCTGAATTTGCCGGGTCGGGCTAGTTGCGAGTTCAAGCTGCGGCTCGCGGCAAGCCCAAGCCACTCCGATCAGTTCGGACCGTGGCACCTGGCCGATCGCGTCGCCTCGCCGAGCAAAGGCGATGAAACGCGCGCCGAGCAGAACGACGCCTTCGCGATACGATATCGCGTGCTCTAAGCATGACTTGTCGTCATACCCCGCCACCGGGTCTCGCCCTTGGCGAGCCCGATGACAAGCTCCGGCGGGGTATCCAGTACGCCGCAGCCCCTCGATTTTCTCGCTTACGCACTGGAATACTGGATCATCCGCTTTCGCGGATGATGACGGCCGTGGCTGTGTGACGTATTAGATTTCATCATTCCGACGCCCGCAAAATGTATAATCGGGCCGGAAGGAATATTGCATGTCCGAATTTCGCCTGACCCAGATTTCCGACACCCATCTTGCCCGCCGCCTGACCAAGCTCACTGACAATTTTCACCGGGTGAGCGAACATATCGACGCGAAGCGCCCCGATCTCGTCATCAACAGCGGCGACCTCGCATTCGATGGCCCGACCGATCGGGACGATCTCGAATTTGCCCGTGAGCTGCACGCGGCACTTCCGGCCCCCTGCCGTTACCTGCCCGGCAATCATGACATCGGCGACAACCCGACGACGCTCGGCCCGATTCCTTCGTACCCTGCCACGGAGCAGGACCGGCAGACTTTTCTCGCCGTTTTCGGTGAAGACCGCTGGCGCTTCGACGCCATGGGCTGGTGTTTCATCGGCCTCAATTCGCTTGTCATGAACACGGGCCTTGCCAGCGAAGCCGAGCAGTTCGACTGGCTCGCGTCTGAACTCTCCGCTACCGGCGGAAAGCCGGTCGCCCTGTTTCTGCACAAGCCGCTCTTTCTGAATTCACCCGACGATCCCGAGTTCGCGGCGACATCGATACGCTACGTTCCGATGCCGGTGCGGAGCCGCCTGATCGAGATGCTGCGCGCGGTCGATCTGCGGCTGGTCGCCAGCGGCCACGTTCATCAGCGCCGGGATTTTACCTATTCCCGCGTCAGGCACGTCTGGGCGCCCTCCACCGGTTTCATCATTCCCCACAGGATCCAGGATGTGATCGGCACCAAGGAGGTTGGGCTGGTGGAATATCGCTTCCGGCCCGATGGCTTTGAAGTGCGCCACGTCCGGGCGCCGGGCCAGATCGATGTCGATCTGGATTCGCTGTTCAGCACAGCTCCCAGAAGCTAGCGCCTGTATTCATTGCCCGGTTCGAACGAGCGACATGGATTTCCACGAAAATTCCCAGGACTTCCGCGAAAACGCAAAGGCGAGGAAATAAAATCCCAGTGCGAGCAGATAGAGGAATGCAAATCCGAAATACATCGAATTGTATTCCATCACGCCGCCGAACAGGGCGCCCATCAGATTGTAGGCAAACGCCGTCGAGATGTTGATCTTGGCCTCGCTGATCAGGCTGGAGAAGATGATGCCGGCGAAGAACAGCGGGATCGTCAGCACGAAGCAGCTTAACGCCAGCTGCATCAGGGGCGGGCCGAACACCCATTGGCCGTGACTGGTGGCAAGACCGTATCCAACCAGCAGGCTGACGAACAATCCGAAATAGGCAGGCCCTGCGAGCTTGCGTGCCGTCCGCGTCACGATCAGGTTCGCCAGGAACGCCATCACCAGCACCAGCATGATGGCTGCGGCGATGACGAACCAGGTCCCTCCGAGATGCAACCCGAGTTCGGTGATGGCCTTGGTCTCCACCAGCATGAAACCGGAGCCAAGAAAGAAGAAGGGCAAGTAGCTGCGATCGACGGGATCGGTAAAGCCGATGGTTCTGCGCACGAAGAAATAGCTGAGCAGGAGAACCATCCCGAGTGCGATCATGTAAGTGACCGGGTATGCGCGCTCGACCATGTAGAAGAACGGCCAATCGTCGGTCGGAACGGCGGACTCCGGATAAGATTGCGAGAAATAGTCGGAGACATCCGTAAAGCCGATCGACGCGAAGGCATTCGCATCCGGCATGGTCACGGGCTGGCCTTTCCTGACGATGAAGGCGGTGGTTCGCGAGAAATCATACAGCACCCGCACGGCCAGCGGTTTTCCGGCGCCCGGCAGCTCCCGGAGGATCTTCGAGAGCTTGAAGCCCAGCGCATCGTTGACCAGGGTGAACGAGATCGAAAGCACACCGTTCGGCTTCAGCAGCCTGAAGGCTTCGGCGATTCCTTCGCGCGTATAGACGTATGAATCCACGCGCAGATTGGAGGCATGGCTCAACGCCGTATGCGAATCCAGAACGCCATAGACGATCAGATCGTATTGCTGGTTTGCCGTGCGGAAAAAATTTCGCGCATCGTTGATCGACAAATTGACGCGGGGGTCGGAGTACGGGCGCTCGGGATGATACTTGGTGCCGAGAAATGCGATGGCCGGATCGATTTCAATCGCATCGACATGAGCAGCACCCAACCGCAGCGCAGTTGCGACATCGTTGCCGCTGCCCGAGCCAACGATGGCAACGCTCTCCGGCGCCTTTTTGAAATTGTACGGGAATTCGTAATAAGCGCGAACAAAGCGATCCTCGTCGGACTCCTGACCGCGCTTGTTGTCCGCAAAATTGTAGACCTTCTGGTAGTAGCTTCCGCCCGACAGGATCTGCATCAGTCCGTCGGCCTTGGCCGTCCGCTCCAGCAACTGGTATGGCGAATAGATCCGCTGCGTCTCCGGCTGCACAGGCCAGGCCAGGATG
>JBGQCE010000425.1:0-4034 GCA_041495185.1 Bradyrhizobium sp. | reverse complement strand
ACGCGGGATTGACCGACCGCATCGCGGTCTGCCGCAGAGCTTGATCCTGCGGCTCTTCGCCGATCCGTTGCCGCCAGCGCAACCCCCATTCGTCATAGGCGGCAGGATCGGCGAACAATTGCCGGACATTGCGATCTCCGTCGGGATCGGCCGCGGCGTCGCTCAACCGCCGGAACGTCAGGGTAAAGTCGGCCTGGTTTTTGGCCATCGCGTCCAGCAGGTCTTGCGCCAGCGCCGGGTCGCCGTCGCGCGCGGTGAACAGGCCGAGCTTGCGTCGCAGCCCCGCCTGATAGGCGGTGTTGAAGGCTTCCGCGAAGTTACCGAGCGCCGATTGCGCCTCGGATATGGCTTTGTCCTGCTGGTCGGAAAACAGCGGCAACAGGCATTCGGCGAGCCGCGTCAGGTTCCACAGCGCGATTCTTGGCTGGTTGGCATAGGCGTAGCGGCCTTGCTCGTCGATCGAGCTGAACACCATCGCCGGGTCGTAATGGTCCATGAAAGCGCACGGACCGTAGTCGATGGTCTCGCCCGAAATCGAGGTGTTGTCGGTGTTCATGACGCCGTGGATGAACCCGATCAGCAGCCAGCGTGCGACCAGCTCGGCCTGACGCGCGATCACGGCTGCCAGAAGCGCGTGATAGGGGCGGTCGGCATTTGCCACTTCCGGATAGTGCCTGTTGATGACGTGATCGGCCAGCCGCCGCACGCCCTCGGTATCGCCGCGCGCGGCAAAATACTGGAACGTGCCGACGCGAATGTGGCTGGACGCGACGCGGGTGAGGACGGCGCCCGGCAACATGGTCTCGCGCAACACGCTCTCGCCGGTCATGACCGCGGCCAGCGATCGCGTGGTCGGAATTCCAAGCACCGCCATCGCCTCGCTGACGATGTATTCGCGCAGCACCGGACCGAGCGCCGCGCGGCCATCGCCCCGGCGCGAAAATGGCGTCGGGCCCGAGCCCTTGAGTTGAATGTCGCGGCGAACGCCACCCGCGTCGATCACTTCACCGAGCAGGATGGCGCGGCCGTCGCCAAGCTGCGGCACGAAATGACCGAACTGGTGGCCGGCATAGGCCATGGCAATCGGGTCTGCGCCGTCGGGAATCCGTTTTCCCGCGAGGATCTCGGCTCCCTCCGGGCTGTCGAGCCTGTCAGGGTCGAGGCCGAGCTGGACGGCGAGCCGCCGGTTCAGCTTGATCAGCCTCGGGGAGGTGACGGGCGTCGGCGCGACGCGGGCGAAAAAGTTCGCCGGCAACGCCGCATAGGTATTTTCAAAGGGGAAATGCACCGTCATGGGCTCCAAGATAGGCATCGGTCAGAATTAGACAATCGCCTTGCCGCCGCGCAGGTCCAAAGGCCCGTTGTTTTTCCGACGCTTTTTGCGGGTTTGCGGCCATGCGCCGAGAGGCCGGTTTTGGGCGCAGTCGGTTGCCGCGCCTGACAGGCTCGGGTAAACCCTGACGCTCTTTCCGGGGCTGGCCTTGGTCCCCCGATTCGATCCTCCGACATCTGATTTTGGAATATCCATGCATCGTTACCGGTCCCACACCTGCGGCGCCCTCCGCGAGAGCCATATCGACCAGACCGTTCGCTTGTCCGGCTGGTGCCACCGCATTCGCGACCATGGCGGGCTGCTGTTCATCGACCTGCGCGACCATTACGGCCTGACGCAATGCGTCGTCGATCCTGACTCGACGGCCTTCAAGGACGCCGAAAAATTGCGCGCGGAATGGGTGGTGCGGATCGACGGCAAGGTGCGCCGCCGTCCCGAAGGCACCGGCAATCCGGAATTGCCGACCGGCGCGGTCGAGATTTACGTCAGCGAAATCGAGGTGCTGGGTCCGGCCGGCGAGTTGCCGCTGCCGGTGTTCGGTGAGCAGGAATATCCTGAAGATATAAGGCTTAAGTACCGTTTCCTTGATCTTCGTCGCGAGCGGCTGCACCAGAACATCATCAAGCGCGGGCAGATCATCGACTCGATCCGCAAGCGAATGAAGGAACAGGGTTTTTTCGAGTTCCAGACCCCGATCCTGACGGCGTCCTCGCCCGAGGGCGCGCGCGACTTCCTGGTGCCGTCGCGGCTGCATCCGGGCAAGTTCTACGCGCTGCCGCAGGCGCCGCAGCAGTTCAAGCAGCTGACGATGATCGCGGGCTTCGACCGCTATTTTCAGATCGCGCCGTGTTTTCGCGACGAGGACGCACGCGCCGACCGCTCGCCCGGCGAGTTTTACCAGCTCGACGTCGAGATGAGTTTTGTCACCCAGGACGATGTATTCAATGCGGTCGAACCTGTGATGCGCGGCGTGTTCGAGGAGTTCGCCGGCGGCAAAACGGTGACGGCGAAATTCCCGCTGATCCCCTATGCGGAAGCGCTGCGCAAATACGGCACCGACAAGCCCGATCTGCGCAACCCGATCGAGATGCAGGATGTTTCCGACATCTTCCGCGGTTCCGGCTTCAAGGTGTTCGCGCGCATCCTGGAAACGAGTGCGAAGTCGGCGGTGTGGGCAATCCCCGCGCCGGGCGGCGGCTCGCGCGCCTTTTGCGACCGGATGAATTCGTGGGCGCAAGGCGAGGGCCAGCCGGGACTTGGTTACATTTTCTTTGCCGAGGAGAACGGTGTTGTCAGCGGCCGTGGCCCGGTGGCGAACAATGTCGGACCGGAACGCACCGAGCAGATGCGCCAACAGCTTGGGCTGAAGGCCGGCGATGCGGTGTTCTTCGTCGCGGGAGAACCGGCGACCTTCGTGAAATTCGCAGGCCCCGCCCGGACCAAAGTCGGCGAGGACCTCAACCTCATTCAGAAAGATCGCTTCGAGTTTTGCTGGATCGTCGATTTCCCGATGTTCGAGTGGAACGAGGAAGACAAGAAAATCGACTTCTCGCATAACCCGTTCTCGATGCCGAACATGGAGCCGGATGCGTTCCTCGCGCTCGATCCGAAGGACACCGAGACGATTCAGAAGATCAAGGCGATCCAGTACGATATCGTCTGCAACGGAATCGAATTGTCGTCCGGCGCGATCCGCAACCATCGCCCCGACGTGATGAAGAAGGCGTTTGGCATCGCGGGTTATCCCGAGGACGTGCTGGAGGAAAAATTCGGTGGCATGCTGCGCGCGCTCTCGCTCGGCGCGCCGCCGCATGGCGGCATTGCGCCCGGCATAGACCGTATCGTGATGCTGTTGTGCGGCGAGGAAAACCTGCGTGAGGTAGTGCTGTTCCCGATGAACCAGCGGGCCGAGGACCTCATGATGGGCGCGCCCTCCGACGTCACGCCGAAGCAGTTGCGCGAGCTTCACATCCGGCTCAATCTGCCGCCAAGCTGAACACCAGTGCCGCCGATTTGAAGTTCCTACAGCGATTGCCGCAAGCGCATATTGGGAACTTCAAATCGAAGAGCAGCACTGGAAAACATAAAATTACTAGTGCCCCTTTGTTTCCGAAGTTCGTATCAGAGGGTGCTGCAACGGATTACGAACTTCGGAAACGGTGCACTAGCCACCGAAACCTTGAATTCGGGGTCGCGGGAGCCCGCGGGGGGAATGTATGTCGTCCCATTCTGAAGATCTGCAATCCGCGGCGCTCGCGTATCACCGGCTGCCGCGGCCGGGTAAGCTTGAGATTCAGGCGATCAAGCCGCTCGCCGACCAGCGCGACCTCGCGCTGGCCTATACGCCGGGCGTGGCGGCGGCCTGCACGGCAATCGCCGAAAATCCTGCGGAGGCGGCATCGCTGACCATCCGCGCCAATCTTGTTGCGGTCGTCTCCAACGGCACCGCGGTGCTCGGTCTTGGCAATATCGGCCCGCTCGCCTCGAAGCCGGTCATGGAGGGCAAGGCGGTCCTGTTCAAGAAGTTCGCCGGCATCGACGTGTTCGATATTGAAATCGCCGCCGACACGATCGAGCGCGTGGTCGAGACCGTGGCCGCGCTGGAGCCGACATTCGGCGGCATCAACCTCGAGGACATCAAGGGTCCGGAGTGTTTCGAGATCGAGGCGCAACTCAAGGAGCGCATGAAGATCCCGGTATT
>JBGQCE010000424.1:0-4037 GCA_041495185.1 Bradyrhizobium sp. | reverse complement strand
TGCCGCCAGCTCCGGCAAGACCACACAAGCGCCGGTCATCAAGGCCGAGCAGGTCAAGCAGGTGAAGCCGAGCGCGCTGAACGCCAATGCCAAAATGGGCCGCCATCATGTCAGGCATGTCCGCCATCATCGTGCCCACAAGCACATGGGCGCGCTCAAGACGCACAAGGTCACGATCAAGCACGCTGCGTCCGCTGCCAAGCGCGGCTGAAACTGATCCGCAGGGCGCGGCTTCATCCACATTGCCCCTCGCCGCTCCCGGCGGATATCAGGCCGGCCTGCGCGCCATTGCTTCCCCCGGGCGCGATCAGCAAAAGTGGGAACCGGTTTTGCGTCCGATCGCGCCCTCTTCTATAAATAGAGCGCATGATCCGGTCGCCAAACCGCTCACACTTTGGCGGATCATGCGCGTGGCCGCGGGCCGGAACTGCTTTGTTATGTGTGTTTGCGCCGGTGTTAGATTGAAATGCGGATTCCCTTTGATCCGCGGACGGTCTAGAACCACTTGGGCGTCAGATATTGGAACGGGTTTCAATTGGGGAAATCGGCGAAGCGTGCGGCGATCCTGATGTTGCCGATCGTGCTCGCGGCCTGCGCGGGCAGCGACGACAGCAGAGGCATCACCTATACCGACGATCGCGGTGTGGCCAACCAGCCATATCCGGACAACTACCGCGCCGAATTGCTGGCGTTCATGAAAACCTATCTCAACAATCCCGTCGGCGTGCATGATACCGCACTGGCCGAGCCGGTGCAGCGGACGGTCGGCGGCCGGCTGCGTTATGTTGCCTGCCTGCGTTTTAGCCCGCGCGAATCCGACGGCAGCTATCGCGAGTTGCGCGAACGCGCCATTCTCTATGTCAACGCCCGGCTCGACCGCATGGTCGAAAACGCCAGCGATGTCTGCGCCGGCGCGGTCTACGTGCCGTTCCCGGAGCTGGGGAAACTGACGCGCTAGAGTGCTTCGCTGAATCAGACCCGTCGCTTGTTACAAAAAATACTCTGCAATGGCGTCGAAACCGCGCCGCCAGCCGCGCACGCGATCGAGATCGAGCGGGGTTGCCTCCGATGCCATCCGGATGATCACCAGTTCAGCCTCGGGGTGGATGTAGATCCATTGCCCGTGAATGCCGACTGCGCAGAGCACGCCTTTGGCCCGGTCGATCCGGTACCATTTGCTGCGGTAACTCGCCTGCGGGAACAAGTCGGCCAATTCGGAAGCCGCCCAGGCTTCCGGATCGCCGCGCTCGTTGATATCGTCGATCCACGCGCCTGACACCACCTGCTGGCCATCGGCGATGCCGCGGCGGCGGATCATCTCGCCGAAGCGGGCGAGGTCGCGCGGCGTAACGCACACGCCGCCGGCGGCGCGCATCGCATCATGGGCGTCGACGGTGATATAGGCGTCGCGCTCTGCGCCGAGCGGCGCCCACAGATATTCGCTCAGGATGTCGGCGTAAGGCTGTTCGCAAGCGCGCTCATAAACCCATCCGAGCACGTCGGTATTGGTCGAGACGTAGTGAAACAGCTCGCCGTGCTTTTGTCCGTCCGGCCTTTGCATGGCGAGAAAACCGCGCAGATCGATCGGCGCTTCGCCTGAAGGCAGCGGATCCCACCCCATCGCGTGGCGGTAGCGGGCCACGTCGCCCTTCGGGTCTTCGTAATCCTCGTTGAAGGCGATGCCGACCGCCATATCCAGCAGATGCCTGACGGTGCAGCCGGCATAGACCGACGACGCCAGTTCGGGGATGTAGTCGATGACGCGGTGATCCGGATCGAGTAGCCCGCGATCCGCCAGAATCCCGCCGAGCGTGCCGCAAATCGACTTGCTGACGGAGAAGACGATGTGCGCCGTCGTGGCGTTCATGCCGTGGCCGTACCACTCCGTCGCGATCCGCCCGCGCCGCAGCACGACGAAGGCGTCGGTCAGGGTGGCGCGCAGCGCCTGGCTCACGGTGGTCGGGTTGCCGTCATGGCCGTTGAAGGCGATATGACCGATCTCTTCCAGCGACATTTCGAGCGGCACGGAACGGCCGGAGGCTGCGATGTTGGCGGTCGGGATCAGCCGGCGGACGTTGCGAAACCCCCAGGCGCTGAACGGCGCCTTGCGCCAGTTCGAAAGCGTCACCAGCCGGTCCGGACCGGGCGGAAAGTCGTCCATCAGGGCAGCAATCATGCGTCCTCCTCGGTTTTCTTGTTTGGCGCCTTGCCCGGCGCTGCGGGAACCTCCGATCACTTTTCAGCGAGCCTTGAACCGGACCTCCGACAGCGTTGACAAAAGCATAGCGGGAAACCACCTGCTTTCCGGGCGAAAAATCGCCCACTGGCGGAACAAAAAGGCTTGTTGCGGCGCCGTCACGGTTGCGAGCCATCACAGCTCCGGCATTGCCGCGAAGCAACCAAATTGAGGCCACGTTGTTTGATTGATGTCGCAACGACAATAACGGGGATCGACATGAAGAAACTTCTGCTTGGCGCAGCCGCCTTTATCGCTTTCGCGGCTCCCGCGGTCGCGGCTGATATTCCCGCGCGCACCTATTCAAAGGCCCCCGTCTATACGGCGCCGGAAGTGGTCTACAACTGGACCGGCTTCTACATCGGCGGCCATCTCGGCGGCGCGTTCGGGGGCGACAACAGCCTGCAGGGAAGCGGCGGCCGGTTCCTGGGCGGCGTGCAGGGCGGCTTCGACTACCAGTTCGCGACCAACTGGGTGGTCGGTGCCGAAGCCCAGTACAGCTGGCTTAGCAACAGCAACAACGGCGTGCTTTTCCCGGGGGGCACCCTGGTCACCAGCAATAACAACCAGCTTGGCTCGGCCACCGGCCGGCTCGGCTACGCCTGGGGGCCGGCGCTGCTCTACGGCAAGGGCGGCTACGCCTGGCGCGACAACAACAATTTCGGTGTAGCCGTCGCCGGCGCGCCGGCGGCCTTTACGACCAATGGAAGCCACAAGGACGGCTACACCGTCGGCGCCGGCCTTGAATACATGTTCGCGCCGAACTGGTCCGCCAAGGCCGAGTACCAGTATTACAATTTCGGCAGCACCACCTTCACCGGCGGGCCCGCGCCGATCGTCGGAGCCCGGTTCCGGGACGACGAACATACCGTCAAGGTCGGCGTGAACTACCGCTTCGGCTGGGGTGGCCCGGTCGCCGCGCGGTACTGACGCCGTTTCGGGTCGATCGATACGGGAAGGCCGGCTTCGCGCCGGCCTTTTTGTTTTGAAGGCACTGCGGCAAATGCCGGCCGGCGGTGGGTCCGCGGTCACAAAAATTTATTTTTGCCACCTGCGGAACTTGGGCTCGCAATCGGCTATTGTGCGTTTGCCGGTCGGTGGACAACGAACATGCGCGCCTTGCTGTTAGGTATGAGTTTATCCGCAGTTGCGCTGCCGTGCCTTGCCCAAACTGTCCTGAAATCCGAACCCCTTGTGCTGGCGCCTTATGAAATCGCCTTTGTGCAGGACGCTTCATGTCCTGCCGGGAAGGTGCTCAAGGTGACCGGCGCGATAAGGGGGCTGCACCGCAAGAAGATCTGCGTTGCGCTGGCTGGCGAGCAGGCGTCGCTGGCAGTGGCGATCCCTTAGGCTTTGACCCCTCAACATGTCGTCCCGGCGAGTGCCGGGACCTATGACGCCGACGCAGGGCTATGCGGCTCTCACGACCGTAACTGCCGGAATCGGACCGCCGGAGGCGCCATTTCCGGCCCGTTGCCTGAGTCGTAAACGAGTCCTGAATCCCCGGAAAAATAATCCCCGAGACTCCCGGGGTAGAATCGCCGGATGTTTTCGCCGTCATGGGAACGACCTTTAAAACCTCCGGCGAGCAAGTGCATATCGCGCTGACCGTTGCGCTGCTGGTGGCATGCGCGGCGAACCTGGTGCTGGTGTGCTCGTGGCTTTAGGCGGGCGATGCTTCCTTACTTCGAGGCTTGGCCGATCTTGTGCTCTAAATGACCGGTCTCATGATCACGGCGGAGTTGGCTTAGTGACGTCTCGTTCAGCTGAAGCAACACTTCGCTAAGCTCTGCGGTTTCGG
>JBGQCE010000423.1:0-4050 GCA_041495185.1 Bradyrhizobium sp. | reverse complement strand
CCCAAGGGGCGAGGTTGACGCTGAAGGGCGAGCCATCGGTATCCGCTGAATTCGCTCATAGCGCTGGATCGTTGGGAGGAATTGAGTGGCGGATCAGGGTCATCAGGTCACAGATTTGACGCCGGAAGACGTCTCGAAGGGAATGGCCGAGGGACGCTATCTTCTCGTCGACGTCCGCGAGCCGAACGAGGTCGCCGTGGAAGCCTATCCGGGCGCAGCCGTGGTTCCGCTTTCGACTTTCGACCCGCAGGGCATTCCGGATCCCTGGGGCAAGCAGGTGGTTTTTGCCTGCCGCTCGGGGAAACGATCGGTAACGGCGTCGCTGGCCGCCCAAGCGGCGGGCCTGGCCTACGACAAGCACCTTGCGGGCGGCATTCTGGCCTGGAAGGCTGCGGGATTGCCGACCAAGACCGGCGGCTGACCATTTCCATGACTTCCATGAACAAGGTCTTCGCGGATCTTCCCGTCACGATCTTCGAGGCGATGTCGCAGCTCGCGCGCGACAACAACGCCATCAATCTCGGCCAGGGTTTTCCTGACGATCCCGGCCCCGAGGACATTCGCCGCGCGGCGGCTGACGCTGTCATGGACGGCTATAACCAATACCCGTCAATGATGGGCATTCCGGAATTGCGGCAGGCGATTTCGGCCCATTACGGGCGCTGGCACCGCCTCACGCTCGATCCCATGACCGAGGTGATGGTGACGTCCGGCGGCACCGAAGCGCTGACAAGCGCGATCCTTGCCGTGGTCGAGCCCGGCGACGAGGTCGTGGTTTTTCAGCCGGTGTACGATTCCTATCTCCCGATCATACGCCAGGCCGGAGGCATACCGCGTCTGGTGCGGCTCGAACCGCCGCATTGGCGGCTGACCGAGGAAACGCTGCGAAGCGTTTTCAACCACAGGACCAAGGCCGTCCTGTTCAACAATCCGCTCAATCCCGCAGCCGTAGTCTACCCGCGCGAGGACCTCGAATTGCTGGCGCGATTCTGCCAGGAGTTCGATACGATCGCGATCTGCGATGAGGTCTGGGAGCATGTGATCTTCGATGGCCGCGAGCACATTCCGCTCATTACCATTCCGGGAATGCGAGATCGCACCATCAAGGTCGGCTCCGCAGGCAAGATTTTTTCGCTGACGGGCTGGAAGATCGGCTTTGTCTGCGCCGCGCCGCCGCTGCTCCGGGTCGCTGCGAAGGTGCATCAGTTTCTTACCTTTACGACCGCGCCAAATCTTCAGGCCGCGGTCGCCTATGGCCTCGGCAAGCCGGCCGAATATTTTCATCAGATGCGGAAGGAATTGGCGCGGAGCCGCGATCGTCTCACCAGGGGATTGGAGAGTATCGGTTTCCCGGTTCTTCGGTCGCAGGGCACCTATTTCCTCACCGTCGACCTTTCGCCGCTCGGTCTTAACGAGACCGACGAAGCCTTCTGCAAGCGCATCGTGACCGACTACAAGGTGGCGGCGATACCGGTGTCGGCCTTCTATGAAAAAGACGCGGTGACGTCGGTCGTGCGTTTTTGTTTCGCCAAGAAGGACGCGACCCTCGACACCGCGCTCGAGCGTCTGTCGGACGCGGTGCACCGCCGGTAAGAGGTAGACCCATGATGCGCCGCCGGTGCTTCGCTCAAATCCGATATGTGACGATTGCCGCCGCCCTCCTGCTGCTCTCGCCGTCAGCGAGAGCCGAGGAGCGCACGGTCAATTTCTACAACTGGTCGAACTATATGGCGCCGGGGGTGCTCGAAGACTTCACCCGGGAAACCGGCATCAAGGTCGTCTACGATACGTTCGATGCCAACGAGACGCTGGAGACGCGGCTGCTCGCCGGCAAATCGGGTTACGACGTCGTGGTTCCCACCGCCTATTTCCTGCAACGTCAGATCACCGCGAATGTTTTCCAGAAGCTCGACAAATCGAAGCTGCCGAACCTTGCCAACGCCTGGCCGGTGGTGACGAAACAGCTCGCCATCTACGACCCCGGCAATCAATACGCCGCCAACTACATGTGGGGCACAACGGGCATCGGCTACAACGTCAAGGCGGTGCAGAAAATTCTCGGTCCCGACGCCAGGATCGACAGTTGGGATATCGTCTTCAAACCGGAGAACCTCGCCAAGTTCAGGGATTGCGGCATTCACATGCTGGATTCCGCCGACGATATTTTTCCGGCGGCGCTTGGCTATCTCGGGCTCGATCCCAATTCGACCAAGCAGGCGGACCTCGAAAAGGCCGCCGACCTCGTCATCAAGATCAGGCCCTATGTCCGCAAGTTTCATTCATCGGAATATCTGAGCGCATTGGCCACCGGAGAAATCTGCTTCGTGGTGGGTTGGTCGGGCGACATCATGCAGGCGAGAAGCCGCGCCGCAGAGGCCAAAAACGACATCGAGATCGGCTATGCGATCCCGAAAGAAGGCGCGCAGATGTTTTTCGACAATCTCGCGATTCCCGCCGACGCCAAGAACGTCACGGAGGCCTATGCGTTGATCAATTATCTCTACCGGCCCGAGGTTGCGGCAAAAAATTCCGATTTTCTGTCCTACGCCAATGGCAACCTCGCGAGCCAGAAGCTGGTCGATCCGAAAATTTTCAATGACAAAAACATTTACCCCGACGAAGCGACGCTCAAGAAGCTGTTCGTGATCACCGCGCGCGATCCGGCCACGCAGCGCGTCATCAACCGGCTCTGGACGCGGGTCAAGACCGGGCGTTGATCGATTTGGGTTATCGCCAGCGGCGATGCAACCACAGCCATTGGTCGGGATATTCGCGAATCCAGCCCTCGACCACCGAGGTAATCGCCTGCATGGTTCCCTGAATATCGATTTGCCCCGAGGCGTCACGCACCGGCTTCACTTCCTCGGATAGCTCGGCGCGAAAACGATGACCGGGCAGACGGATAATTCGAACGCCATGTATGGGGCATTCGACCTGCCGCAACAGCCGCGCCAGCATCGGATTGGCCCGGGTCTTGCGGCCGAAGAAGGTGACCTCGACGCCGCTGGTAAGATACTGGTCGACCAGCATTGCGACGTGCTGACCCTTTTGCAGGGCTTCCGCAAGCTTCAGCGGTGCGTCACGGCCTGCCGGAACCAGCGTGCCCATCTTTACCGCGCGCATCTCCTGGATGATGCGGTCGGCGGAGGCGATGTTCGGCCGGCGATACAGGATCGCGGCGTCGAGCCCGTGAGCGACTGCGGCGAGCGCGGGTAATTCCCAGTTTCCGAGATGGCTTGCAAAAATCAGCGCAGGTTTGCCATCGAGCCGCAGCTGCGCAAACAGCTCGTGGGTGCGCGGCTCAATTTCGATGCGGCTATCCTCGGGGTGCGCGGGATCGTGCTCCCAGACGTGATCGAGATGCGCGAATTCGGCGCCGACGCGGCCGAGATTGTCCCAGACGCCGGCAAGGATCGTCTCGATCTCCTCGGGCGATTTTTCCGGGAAGGCGGCGGTCAGATTGGCGCGGCCGATCCGCTGCTCGCGCATGACAGGCCCGATCAGGCGGGTGATGCGGCCGAACAGATCGGCGGTCTTGACCGGATCGAAATAGCGGGTGGTGCGCAGCATCCCGATCGTCAACGCACCCACCGCGGCCTCGCCAAGCGGCTTGGCCGCGTCGCGAATGCGAGCTTTGGTGCGAAGGAGCAAACGGCTCATCGAAATAATGCGGCCGGCTTCTAGATCGGTTCGCGGGTCAGGATCAGCGAGGCATTTTGCCCGCCGAAACCGAACGAGTTCGACATCACGGCGGTGACGCGGGCGTCGCGGGCTTTGTTGGGAACCACATCGAACGGAATTGCAGGATCGGGTATTTCATAGTTGATGGTCGGCGGAATCCGCTGATGTTCAAGCGTCAGCAGCGAGAATATCGCTTCGACCGCGCCCGCCGCTGAAATGGTATGGCCGACCATCGACTTGTTTGATGACACCGGAATTTGCTTGGCACGTTCGCCGAATACAGCGGAGATGCCCAGATATTCCATCTTGTCGTTTTCCGGCGTGGCGGTGCCGTGTGCGTTAATGTGGTCGATTTTCTCCGGCGTCATG
>JBGQCE010000422.1:0-4062 GCA_041495185.1 Bradyrhizobium sp. | reverse complement strand
GTCGGCCAACAGCACCACGCGCAGCATGGTGCGCTTGGCCGGGTCCATCGTGGTTTCCTTCAGTTGCGCCGGCATCATTTCGCCTAGCCCCTTGAAGCGGCCGACATCGACCTTGGCGTTGGCGTTGAATTCGCTCTTCAGGAGCGCGTCCTTGTGCGCGTCGTCGCGGGCGTAAACCGTCTTGCTGCCATGGGTGAGGCGGTAGAGCGGCGGCACCGCGAGATAGAGATGACCTTCATCGATCAGCCGCGGCATCTGGCGGTAGAAGAACGTGATCAGGAGCGATGCGATATGCGCGCCGTCGACGTCGGCATCGGTCATGATGATGATGCGGGCGTAGCGCAGATCCTCTTCGCGGTATTGTGCGCCGGTGCCGCAGCCGATCGCCTGCATCAGATCGGCAAGCTGCGCATTGGCTGACAGCTTGTCCTTGGTTGCGGAGGCAACGTTGAGGATCTTGCCGCGCAAGGGGAGAATGGCCTGCGTCTTGCGGTCGCGCGCCTGCTTGGCGCTGCCGCCGGCCGAGTCACCCTCGACGATGAACAGCTCGGAGCCTTCGGACGCGGTGTTGGTGCAGTCGGCGAGCTTGCCGGGCAGGCGCAGCTTCTTCACCGCGGTCTTGCGCGAGATTTCCTTTTCGGCGCGGCGGCGCAGCCGTTCGTCGGCGCGCTCGATGACGAAATCCAGCAGCTTGTTCGCCTGCAGTGGATTGCCTGACAGCCAATGGTCGAACGGGTCCTTGATGGCCTGTTCGACGATGCGCTGTGCTTCGGCCGTTGCGAGGCGGTCCTTGGTCTGGCCCTGGAATTCCGGTTCGCGCACGAACACCGAAAGCATCACGGCGGCGCCGACCATGACGTCTTCGGAGACGATATTGGCGGCGCGCTTGCCTTGGCCGACACGCTCGGCGTGATCCTTCAGGCCCCGCAGCAGCGCGCTGCGCATGCCCGACTCATGGGTGCCGCCGTCCTGGGTCGGCACGGTGTTGCAATAGGAGGACAGAAAGCCGTCGGCGTCGGCCGTCCATGCGACCGCCCATTCGCAGGCGCCGTGGGCGCCGACGCGTCCGGACTTGCCCGAGAAGATATCGGGATGCACCAGGGTGTCGTTATGGATTGCCGCGCCGAGAAAATCCTTCAGACCGCCCGGGAAGTGAAAACTGTCCTCGGCGGGGACATCCTCAAGGCCCTTCAGCAGCGCCGGGTCGCAGCGCCAGCGGATCTCGACGCCGCCGAACAGATAGGCTTTGGAGCGCGTCATCTTGAACAGGCGCTGCGGCTTGAAGGTAGCCTTGGCGCCGAAGATCTCGGCGTCCGGCTTGAAGCGGATTTTGGTGCCGCGGCGGTTGTTGATCTTGCCGAGGTCTTCCAGCTTGCCCTTGGGATGGCCGCGCTCGAACGCCATGCGGTAGAGTTTTTGGCCGCGGGCGACCTCGACCTCAAGCCGTGAGGACAAAGCGTTCACCACGGAGACGCCGACGCCGTGCAGGCCACCGGAGGTCTCGTAAACCTTGGAGTCGAATTTGCCGCCGGAATGCAGCGTGCACATGATGACTTCGAGCGCGGATTTCTTCGGAAATTTCGGATGCGGGTCGACCGGAATGCCGCGGCCGTTGTCGGTGACGGTCAAAAATCCGTCGGCGCCCAATTCCACTTCGATGAAGGAGGCGTGACCCGCCAGCGCTTCGTCCATGGCGTTGTCGATGACTTCGGCGAACAGGTGATGCAGCGCCTTTTCGTCGGTGCCGCCGATATACATGCCGGGCCGGCGCCGAACCGGCTCGAGGCCCTCGAGCACCTCGATATCCCGCGCGGTGTAGCCGGCTTCGGCGCTGGTCGCGCGCGACGCGACCTTGAGCGCCGCCCGGCCCTTCGGCTCGGTGGCTGCGAACAGGTCGTTCGCGGCCTTGTTTTTAGTAGCTGCTTTCAATGGCTTGGACATAGCTCTTCATGTGTTGCGCACGCATGGCGCGCGGCGAATCGATTTCCCTGACTATGCCACGGATGAGCTTAAAAAGTGACGGCGGGCGCTCCAGCCAAGCTCTGAGCGCGCAGATCTGGCTGGTCGCTCAAAGTCCTAGTCGGCATGGGCGTGGATGTTGCCACCGGCGCGGCGCTGGATCACAAGCCGAGTCCGGTGATCGTGACCCTGCAACCGGTTGCGCCGTCGGCCCCTCCTCGCGCCGCGAAGCCGCGACCGCCGAAACGGCCGCCGCCACAGAGCTGAGTTTCGGGAGTTCGCCTCAGGCCCGCGAAGTCCGGAACACGATCACCGCAAACAATGCCATCGCCGCGGTCACAATCAGCGACCCCACAATCGGCGCGGCTATGAGTGAGGGGCCTTTCACGAGCACGATGGCGACGCCGGCGGGAAACAGGATCGCGCCTGTCATATGGAGCCAGCCCTGCACCTTCGCCAGGACAGTTGTTCCGGCAGCGGGAACAAGCCGGTAATACAGCCCAAACACGAACAGAAGCACGCCGCCGATCAGGTTGAGATGGGCGTGGGCCGGCGCCAGCACGAAGTCCTGCTGGATGCCCATGACGATGCCGGCCAGCATCCCGAACAGCAAGACCACAACGCTTACGCACATCATCAACGATCCGATCATCGGTTTCTCTCCGGCTTGGTGTGGTTGACAGCCATACGCGAAGCCGAGCTCACGCACTATCCCCGCCTTTGTGACTTGATGTCACTGAAGGGGCTGGCTTACCTGTTCTTAGGCATCGGGCCCGTAAAAGGTCTAAACGGGGCAATCGCCGGGGAAGGGCATTTTGAATGGAAGATTTTGCGCACGCCGTGGCCGACTTCGTGCGCGACCATCAGGTCTGGGCTGCACCGACCGTGCTGGTGCTGGCGTTCGGTGAATCGCTGGCCTTTATCTCGCTATTGATCCCGGCCTGGGGGGCGCTGGTGGCGATCGGCGCGCTGATCGGCGTGAGCGGCATCAGCTTCTGGCCGGTCTGGCTTGCCGGCGGGATCGGGGCGGCGCTCGGCGATTGGGTCTCCTACTGGTTCGGCTTCCGGTTCAAGGAGCATGTCGCGGAGATGTGGCCGCTGTCGCGCTATCCGGGGATCCTGCTGCGCGGAGAGGCTTTTGTGAAAGACTGGGGCGTACCCAGCATTTTCATCGGGCGGTTCTTCGGACCGCTGCGGGCCTCGGTGCCGCTCGCTGCCGGGATCTTCGAGATGCCGTACTGGCGATTTCAAATCGCCAATTTCGTATCCGCGCTGGTCTGGTCGGCGGTGCTGCTGCTGTTCGGCGACGTGCTCGCGAAGATCGCCGAATGGCTGTGGCGGGTGGTCTAGCTTTGGGCGTCAGACCCCGCGGCAACGGCAGAATAAGTCGCGCAGCAAAGGCTAATCCCGGTGCGCCATCACATCTTGTGAGAGAAGATAAAATTTTTTCTATCTAAGGGAAGCGGCGGTAATCTCCTGATGTTTAGCTGAGCAGCGGATGTAACGGTCACCCGCGGGGCTTTCAGCATCATGATCGCACGTATCTGTCCGGCTTTGCTGTTGTTGCTGATCTCGTCGGCCTTTGTTGCTGCCAACGCCGAGGACACGACTGGCGCTTATCGGGGTTCTGTCTGGGTCGATCCGGGCTGGCGTCGAACGGTCAGCCGCTACACGGTCACTTTCGACGAACAGGGCTTGAGCACGACCGTTTTCGACTTTGAAATCCAGGCGCTCGATGAGAAGGGCGCCCGGGCCATCTCACAGGAAACCTTTGCGTATAATAGCTATTTCAACGAATTGACTTCCAATGACCTCGCCACCCTGAAGGCAGATGGCGGCATCATCGCAGTCGATGAGCGCGCCATCCGCGACCAACCGGCATCGGCGGATACCTCCTCGCCCTATTTCGACGAAAAGCGACAGAGGATCATCGCTTATCCAAATGTCGGCCCTGGCGACAAGATAAGGGGACGCCTGATCTTTCAAGCAAAGAGACCGATGTTTGCCGGTGAGTTTGCGCGCTATTGGAGCCAGCCGGCAGATCAACCTCCCGAGTTGATTGAACTTACCCTGGACGGGCCAGCCTCCAAGCCGTTGCATGTC
>JBGQCE010000421.1:0-4066 GCA_041495185.1 Bradyrhizobium sp. | reverse complement strand
TCGAAATTCGCCGCTTCGTCGGTCACGACATGCTTGCCGTCGCGAAGGATGGTAATTCGATCGGCGAGTATCAGCGCTTCCTCGAGCGCGTGCGAGATGAACACGATCGACACGCCACGGCGCTTCAGGTCGCGCACGAGGTCGAAGAAATACTTTTTCTCTTCCGGCGTCAGCGTGGCCGTCGGCTCGTCGAAGATGATGACCTTGGCCTCGTGCAGGACGGCGCGCGCGATTTCGACCATCTGCTTCTTGGCGGCGCCGAGAAGTCCGACCGTGGCGGTGGGAGTCACGTCAAAATTGAGGGATTGCAGGAATTGCTGGGCGGCGATGTAGATGCCCCGCAACCGGTTGTAGAATCGCTCCTGTCCCAGGAACAGGTTCTGCGCGACCGTCATGGTCGGAACCAGGCTGTTTTCCTGAAACACCATCGCAATGCCGAGATGGCGTGCTTCGAGCGGCGTCCGCGGCGCCGCTTCGACGCCGTCGACCTCCATCGTGCCGGACGTAAGGGTGACGACGCCGGCCATCACTTTAGTCAACGTCGATTTGCCCGCGCCGTTCTCGCCGACCAGGGCATGAATCTCTCCACGCCGAAGCTCGAAATCGACGTTCTCGATCGCGGGAACGCCGGCATAGAGTTTTGTCGCCTTGCGAAGCGCGAGGATGGTGTCGCTCATGCGCGCAATTCCTGCTCGATCATGGTCAGCGGCATGCGCAACAGGCGGCCTGGCCCCTTAGCAAGCGCGAACAGTGACCCCTCCATTTCGACGGCCGCCACAACGCCATGGTTGACGCCATCGACCCTGCTATGTACCGCGTAAAGCGGCATTCCATCTGTATTCAGCCTGATGACGAGGCCATAGGACCGCGGCGGAGCCCACGGTTTGACGACGCCCATGGTCTTGATATGGGCGCCCTGCATCGGTTCGAGAAACGACTGGCCGGATTTCAGTTTTGGCGCGATCCAGTAGGCCGGATCAATTTCCGCCATCATGCGACGTCGGTACGCGTTTTCGCGCAGCACGAATTCGACGAGCTGGGTGCGTGCGGCGAACGCCGTGAGCCAGAAACCGCCGGAAGCCGCAGGGGAAAGGCGCGAAGGATAGACCGGCAGATTGTCCAGGATGACGCGTTGACTTCCATCGGGGCTAATGGCGATAAGCCGGTGTCGCCAGCTTTCGCTGACGAAGAGCGCGTCGCCCGCGGCACATACCCCGAACGCGTAATGCAGCCCCGAGGCGATCGTGCGTACGCGCCCGGTTGCGATGTCGAGGCTGAGGACTCTCCCTGTGCGGCCTCGTTCCATCAGATCGTGCACCCATTGCCCACAGGGACGCGCCGTCGAGCCATCGGTTGCGATGAGCGTTCCTTGTGGCCCGGGCGAAAGGGCGTTGATCGCGTTCATCGATGGGTCCGAGAGGGTCACTACGGCTGATGATGCCGACGACGTCGCGAACACCTGCACCTCGCGCCCGTCGAGCGCGACCGCCATGCCGCCGTCGGGCAGGCAACACAGCGCAGTGATGGCGCGGTCGAAACGTTTGACCTCGGTGGTGGCGGTAGCGTCGAGGCGCAGAATGGCCGCGCCGTCCGCGATGTAGAGCGCTTTGCCGTCGGTTGCGAGATCCTCGGGCGCATTGAACTGCCCGATCGTCTCCGCCTTTTCCAAAATCTGGTTGGGCTTCAATGCGCCATCGAACGACGGAACAGTGATGGTTGCATCGCCCCGCCCAAGAAAGCGATCGGCAAAGATCCTGAACGCTGAGATCACTTGCTCTTCCCCCAGCGCCGATCATACTGAACGAAATTGGGATCGGCATCGGCCAGCTTGTAGCGGCCGATACGGTTGTTGGCGATGCCGCCGAGATAGAGATAGCCGCGATGCTCGCGCATCGAGGTGATCATGGGATGGTTGACGCCGCGCAGGTCCCAAAGCGAGTCGAGCACTTCGCCGCGCTCATTGAATTTGATGACGCATCCGGTATTGATATTCGGGAACAGCCATTCGTCGATCGGAACCCGCTTGCCCATTCGCTTGCGGAAGCCGGGCATTTTCCATGCAAGATCCAGCGCAGGGCTGCGCATGCCGACCATGGCCAGCCAATAATTTCCGTCCGAAGCAAGATTGATATTGTCGAGATAACCCGGCAGGTTGTCCATGACCGTCTCGATTTTCCCGGTCTTGGGACCATCGAACCAATAGCGCTTGATCGAGCAGCCGAAGGTTTCGGCGAACAGGATCGATTGGCCGTCGCTCGCGATGCAAATGCCGTTGGGAAATTTCAACCCGCGCAACACGGTGCGCGTCGTGCCATTCGCTGGATCGTAGCAAATGATCCGGCCGTTGCCGCGTGCCTCCAATCCGTCGACCGGCCATTCGTCCATCTCGTATCGAACGGTGGCTTCCGAAAAGAAAATACGTCCGTCATCGGCGATGTCGAGATCGTCCGCCAGCCGCAGCCGGCTGTCGTCATTGACCGAATGAAGGCTGCGGTTGGTCTCGTCGGTGACTTTCTCGACCTTGCGGTCGGGCGTGATGCGATAGAGGCCCATCCCGCCGATGCACACGTAGAGATTATCTTCGCGATCGAAGGCCATGCCGAGCGGCTGGCCGCCGATATGAGCGAACACCTCCATCTGCTGATAGTCGGGCGCCAGGAAGCGGATGATGTCGCCATGGCGCGAGCCGGCATAGAGATTGTCGTTGCGGTCGAGAATGACGTCTTCCGGCGCTTCGATGCGGCCAAGCCCAATCAAGGTCACGTCGCGCAGCTTGTCGTTTTGCGCGAACGGCCCGCTGCCGGGCGCGGTCGAGGCCGCCGGGGCCAGGCCATGATAGGTCGGACTGACATAGACCTTGCTGATGATGCGCGTCCGGTTCTTCAGCCAGCGAATGTCGATCATGGCAGCGACAAGCAGGACTCCGGCGAGAACCATGCGATTGACGCCACCACTCACCGACAGCGTCGTCAGGCCGTTGATCACAAACAGAACGATCAGCGTGCCGACCAGCGCCTTTGCGACCGAGCCCTTGCCGCCGCCGAGGCTGATGCCGCCCAGCACTGTCGCGGTCAAGACTGTTACTTCTAACCCGACGCCGACGTCACCGCCGACGGTGCCGAGCCTGGCTGCGAAAAAAAGCGCGCCGATCGCAGTCAGTACCCCGCTTGCGGTATAGCACAGCGCGATCGTGCGCCGCACCGGAATGCCCGAATTATAGGCCGAGCGGCGCGAGCCGCCGATCGCGGTGACATGCCATCCCGGTCGCAAACGGGTCAGGAAGACATGTCCGAAGATAGCGACGGCGATATAGACGAGTACAACGCCGGGAACGCCGGCGAGTCCGCCTCCGCCCATGAAATTCCAGGACGGGATGTCGGGGAATGCGGCGGCGATCTTGTTTGAATAGTCAAACAACAGCAAATCGTAAGCGGACCGATAGATAATCAGCGTGATCAGCGTCGTGATGAAGGCGCGCAGCCGCAGATACCCGATCAACAGGCCGTTGATGGCTCCAAGCACCACGCCGCATGCGATCGTCGCAACGATGACCGCCGGTACAGGCCAGTCGAGAACATTGAGGCAGAACAGTGCGCAGAAGTCGCACAAGGCGAACATCGATCCCACGGAAAGGTCGATCCCGCCGACGATGACGACGATGGCCATGCCGAGCACGACGAAACCGATTTCGCCGGCCTGCCGCCCGGTATCGGCGAGGCTGCCGACAGAAAGAAAGCCATCGATCGATCGGCTAAGAGCGATGGTGATGATCAGGAGGACGATGACCGGGATCGCGGTTTCCGTCCAGCGCTTGGATAGAATTTCCCCGAGGAGATGGTCTGGCCAGTAGCGGTATCGCAAACGAAGAAATGCGTCTTGCATCGGCGGCCTGGAGGGGAAGGAGGAATCTGGATCGGTATGCGGGCAGCGCACTCGCCTGAAACGAGCGGCCACGCGATGGCGCGGCCGCTCGCCGATTTAGCCCACGGGTGAACTACTTCTTGAGGTCGCTGAGATTCCAGCAAGCCGTGTCACTCCCTGCATTCTCCTTGGTGATCGGGATCAG
>JBGQCE010000420.1:0-4076 GCA_041495185.1 Bradyrhizobium sp. | reverse complement strand
GGGGATGTCGAGCGCTTCGGCGACTTGCATCAAGCGGCCGGCGCCGGCTCTATTCGATCCGTTGTCGTCTTTCGATGTTTGCTGAAACGCAGCACCGAGAACTTCGGCAAGGTCGCTCTGTGAAAGCCCGATCTCGAGCCATCTTGCCTTCACAAGCCGGTCAATATGCCCGTTAGTCGCGTTGCTCATTGCTTCGCTCTGCCAGTGCCATCAGCCGAGTTTCGATCGCGATTCCTTCATGAACCCGGCGAATAAATTCACCAGCGGTTCGCCCTTGTATGATTTCTGCAAGTCATTGGGGTGGACAAACTCGTCGCGAAACCATGGATACTTGCGGCCGTCGAAAGCTTGGATGCTCCACTCGATCAATTGCCTGACGCGCGGTATCTTCTTCGCATCCGGGTGATAGGCGAGCCATATATCGAGTTCGAACTTGGCGCCAAGGTCGAGGGGTATTAGCGGATCGCCAAGCGGCGGCACATAGGTCGGCAACCAGCCTACGCCGGCGCCTTTGAAGATCGCCCAGACGTGGGCGCTGCTGACATTGTTGCGCATTGCGACAAAGCCGAGCTGCTCGCGGCGCCCATACTTGTCGTACATTTCCTTGCCTTTGGTCTGCTCCGCATCCTGAATGACCACGCGATGATTTTTACGGAGATCGTCCATGTCTTTCGGCATGCCATATATTTCGACATAGGACGGGCTGACGAAGGGCATGACATGGAGGCGTCCGATCTTGACTCTTTTCAGATCGGGCTTGTTGGGCTCCTCAAGCTGCACAGCAATATCTGCTTCAAGACGAAGCACATCGGCCGAACGCATTTCACATTTCAAATCCACCAGCAGGCCGGGATAGACCCGTTGGAATTCGACTAGCCTTGGCGCGAGCCAAAATGTGCCCAACCCCTCGGTAGCTGCAAGCCGAACCTCACCGCTCAGCGCGGGCGTTGTTTGGCTCAGCGCACGGTCCAGTCTGAAGGACGCGTCTTCCATCCGCTTGGCAGCTTCGAGAACCTGCAGACCTTCTGGCGTCAATCTGATGCCGTCGACATGGCGGGTCATCAGCGTCGTTTTGTAGGCGCTCTCCAGCGCCGAAATTCGTTTGCTGAGAAAGTTTGCGGACATATTAAGTTGTTCGGATGCGGCCCGGAAGCTGCCTATTCGGGCCACTTCCAGAAATATCCGGACCAAGTCCCAGTTCGCCATTCGCCCCGAGGGGTGCGCACCAGCGTGCGCGCCCCTGCGCTCAGGTGAGTGCATACAAATGAACCCCCTCTAATCATTCTATTAATGGCAGAACTAGAATGTTTATACAATCAAGAGATGATCAAATGAATGCACTCGATATCGATTTGATCCGCAAGTCCGCAAGGAGAAATGCTTCAGGGAGCCGGTCGACGGCCCATTCGCTCGACAGGATGACCATCTTGCAGATGGCAAGGCGCACGGTGATTTTCACCGTCGATGCCTCTGGCATCGCCTCATTGATGGACGCCGCGCGAGCGGACATCCCCGGTTTGACCTCCAATGCCATCGTTCAAGCGGTAGCCAACCACAACCCGGACACGTTCTGGGCTATCACGAAGAAAGATCATTTCGACATAACCTCTCCCAAGGGCGAGGGGTTTTTCGCGGTGTTGCCGTTGACACACCAAGGCTTGCGCGGGCTTCTCGACGGCAGCCTTGATACGCGAAATCCAGATATTTCTTTCATCGCCCGGCAATCGGAGCGGCCCGCGGGAATCTATATCTGGGCTATCCATGCCAAGGGTACTCTCGCCGCGGCGATACCGCTCGTCTTGCAGAAAATCTCGGCGCCGCTTTATCGAGGCGTCAACCTCTATTCGCGGCCGGTGACCAAAGAGGGGCTCCGGGTACTGGAGCCGCTCGGCTTTTCTCCGGGAGCGCGCTACGACGGATTGTTCGCGCCCAACCTGCAGATGTTCGATCGTTCGAAGGATGTTGCAGCGGTTAGATTCGTTCCCCGGGATCCGGTATCGGTGCGCGTCGTTCGATCGATGGACGAAATGGCACGCGTGATAGCCATCCGTGGCGCCGTCTATATGGGGGAGCAACAATGTCCGTTTGAAGAAGAGTTCGACGGCAACGATTTTTCCGCGACGCATCTTATTTGTCACAAGGGAAATGAGCCCGTCGGCTGCATGCGCATCCGGTACTTTGCCGACTTTGCCAAGTTTGAACGGTTGGCCGTCCGCAATGAAAGCCGGAACGTGGGTCTGGCGGGTCAGATTGTCGATGCAGCAATCGAGCTCTGCCGGAAGAAGGGCTATCGCGTCCTGTATGCGCACTCCCAGAAACGGTTGCTCAAATTCTGGGAGCAGCGTGGTTTCACCCGCATGACGGGCGCGCGCGACTTCGTATTTTCGGATTTCGACTATACGGAAGTCAAGCTGGAAACCGAGAAGCATCCCCAGTGCATAACCTTGATTGACGATCCTTACGTCCTGATCCGCCCCGAGGGACAATGGGAAAGCCCAGGCATCCTTGAACTGTCTGTAAGCCGCGGCGCCTCCCTTTCGCCACTCGCCGGTTGATCCCGATGAGCTCGGTCATAGATCTGCGAACCTACGTCAGCGTATCGAACAGCCGCTTGCTTGTCATGGTCGACCTGCAAGAGAAGAATTATGACGAGTTTGCGAAGGACCATGCGTCTGACCTGACGCAGTCATTGGCGAACTGCACGGCCGCGATACGGCATGCCCGAAATCTGGGGCTGCCTATCGCATTCACGCGACAGGCGGACGGTCCGGGACCGATCGAAAGGCCGGTCCAATCCGCATGGATTTCAGGTTTTGAGCCAAAGCGCTCCGATATGGTGTTCGAACGGCCGCAACCCTCCTGCTACACCAATCAGCTTTTCGAGGATGTTGTTTCGCAGATTGGAAGCTTCACGATCGCCGGTCTTGCGGAAGAGGCGTGTCTTGCAACCGCAATCGATGCGTCGCATCGAGGCCAACACGTTACATTTCTTAGCGATGCGTCTGTAAGCCGCGGTCGGCACGACACGGATGCCAAAGACGTCCATATCCTGACGACGAAAGCCATCGAATTGTTTGCCGACACCGTCACCACGCGTGACTGGCTGGTCGCGACTTCGCCGCGAACCCCCAAAGGGCATCGATATGGATGAGCTCAGTGTCCGCCGTCTGCGAAACGTCATTCCGGTGCTGACGGAGCAACGCGACATCGTCGTTTCCAGGGGAGCTTCCTTTGCCGGCCACCTGATCGATCTGGCGATCGTGCAGCTTCGTCTGACGCTTCACGATATCTCCGAGGAGGAGCTTTCCGAATTCTCCAATTTCCTCAGCGTGGGTCAGGTCAGCGGCGAACACTCGGATTGATCGGGAGGCGTGCGGATGCCCGAACGAAGGTGGATGATCCTTGCGGTCCTTTTCGCGGCGCGGGCGGCGATCGGTTTCCAGTTTCAATCGGTCGGATCGGCTGCGAAGATGTTGATGGAGGATTTGGGAATAGATTACTCCCAAATCGGCATGCTTTTGGGCGCTTACCTGTTGCCGGGCGTCATCGTCGCGTTTCCGGCGGGACTGCTGGGCCAACGTTTTCGCGACAAGACGCTCGGGCTTGCCGGCCTGGCCTTGATGGCGATTTCCGGCGTAGCCCTGAGCTTCTCTGACGGCTTCGTGGTAGCGCTCCTCGCGCGCACGATCGGCGGCGTCGGTGCGACGATCATGGCCCTGGTTGCCACCAAAATGACGACGGACTGGTTCGACAGATGCGAAATCGTCCTTGCCATGTCGATCCTGCAAATGAGCTGGCCATTCGGGGCGATGCTGGCACTGCCGATCCAGGCCTATATCGCGCAGCTCTTCGGGTGGCCTGCCGTGATGATGTCCGGCGCGCTCTGTGCCGGTGCTGCGCTTTGCGCGTTTGCCTTTGTTTCGGAGCTGGCGCAGCCCCCGCAACGGACAGCGACTGACCGCTCAAAACTCCCCGGCGCCGTTCTGCCCCCGATCACGATCGCCGGCACGGTATGGGGCGCGATGAATCTCGCCTGTATTTTGTTCTTCAGCTACGCGCCCTTAAACCTGGTGGCG
>JBGQCE010000419.1:0-4076 GCA_041495185.1 Bradyrhizobium sp. | reverse complement strand
CTCGAAACGGCTTACAAGGAATTCAACATTACGGTGGAGGTCATCAAGGGCAAGCCGCTCGACTTCCCGCGTATCGAGACCAGGAAATCCTGGATCAGCATGGGCTTCGACCAGGATTTGAACAAGGCCTGGGCGCAGGCCAAGGCACAGACGGTCAAGTTGCTCGCCGAGCTGCGCGGCGTTTCCGCCGAGCAGGCGGAAAAACTGATGCCCACCGTCTCGGATTGCCGCGTCTCTCAAGTGGTCAACGTCAAAAAAGGCATCCATTGCCTCAATCCGAAAAATGCGCGCGACATGGAGGACCTGGAACGTCCGACCAAGGGGACGTCGAAATATCTGGTGTCACACGCCAGGGACGCCGACCTGAACAAGGCGATGAACGACGCGGCGATGGGCATGATCAAGATGCTTGAGGCCGACAAGAAGATCGCCCGTCTCGACGCCTATGGCCTCGCCAGCGTTGCGATGGACTGCCGAGTCGGCGCCATCTCCGACACGGAGAAGAACATTCACTGCCTGATGCCCAAGAGCATCTGGGTCAAACAGTAACGTGAATGCGAAGGGCCACCACAGGCGGTCCCTTGCCGGTTCATAGCGATGTGGCTGCTTCAGCTCTTGGTCGCCCTGTGCTTGGCGAGTGGTTTGGCTCCGGCGCAATCGTCACCGGCGCGGGCTCAAGACCGTGTTCAAGTCATTACCACGACGACGGATCTGCGCAGCCTGACCGAGTCGGTGGGCGGCGATTTCATCGATGCGGTCAGCCTGGTGCCGGCAAATTTCGACGCCGAGGAATATCAACCGAAACCGCAGGATGTGCTGCGGTTAAAGAACGCACGGCTCGTTGTGCGTGTCGGGCTTGATTACGACTTGTGGTTCGACCGCTTGCTTGAGGCGAGCACTGCGCGCGAACTCAGGCGGGGCGGCCCCGGTTATGTCGATGCTTCGTTCGGAATCGCGCCCCTGGAGGTGCGCGGCGTCACCATTGGACCCGGCGATGGTCACGCGCATGGCAGCGGTAATCCGCATTATTGGCTCGATCCCAAAAACGCCGAGTTCATCACCGCCAACATCCTCGAAGGATTGACGCGCATCGATCCGGCCAACGCCAGGACGTACGAAACCAACCGGCAGGTGTTTCTCTCGCGTCTCGTCCAGAAACTGACCGAATGGGAAACGCGACTGGCGCCGCTCAAGAGCACACCGATCATCGCCTATCACAATAGCTGGCCCTATTTCGCCCGCCGCTTTCGGTTGGATTTCGCGGACTTCATCGAGATCAAGCCGGGCGTACCACCTACCCCGTCGCACCTGGCCGGCATCATTCAGGCCATGCGGACGCGCGGCGTGCGTATTGTCGTGCGGGAACCGCACGAGCCGGAACGGGACGTTGCCTTTGTAGCGGTCAAGACCGGGGCGACGGTGGTGGTGCTGGCGGCCTCCGTCGGCGCGCTGCCGGATACCGGCGATTACCTCTCTTTATTTGAGACCAATGTCGCGGCGCTCATTGACGCGGCTGTCGCAAGATGACCGAGGCGCTTGGATTTCTCTGGCCATCCTTCCTGGTGGCGGTGTGTCTCGTCGGCATCCACGCTTATTTCGGCATCCAGGTACTCGCCCGCAATGTCATATTCGTCGATCTCGCTCTGGCGCAGATCGCGGCGCTCGGCGCGACCGTGGCCTTCATGCTCGGCCATCCCGCGCAGAGCCTTGCGACCTACGGATACTCGCTGACCTTCACGTTGCTGGCGGCGGTGTTGCTGGCGTTCACGCGGACCTGGGCCACGCGCGTGCCGCAGGAAGCGCTGATCGGGGTCATCTACGTCGTAGCGGCGGCCGCTTCGATCCTGCTGATCGATCGGGCGCCGCAGGGCACCGAGCATCTCAAGCAGATCCTGACCGGAAATATCCTCACCAGCGGCCTCAACGAAGTCGCCGTCATAGTTCCGCTCTACCTGACGATTGCGCTGGTGCATTTTCTCTTGCGCCGCAGGTTGACGCAATCTGGTTCGCTGTTCTGGGAATTCGTGTTCTATGCAACCTTTGGCATGGTCGTGACCAGTTCCGTCGCGCTCGCTGGCGTGCTGCTGGTATTTTCGTTCCTCATCATTCCCGCCGCTATCGGCGTTATGTTCGCATCATCGCTGCCGAGACAACTTGCGATCGGATGGATCGCGGGCACGCTGACCAGCGCCGTGGGGTTTACCGCATCGTTTGCCTTCGATCTGCCGACCGGCGCCGCCATGGTATGTGCCTTTGGTGCCGCGCTGGCGCTGGCGGGGCTCGTCTACCCCTTCGTTCGCGGTGATCGCATCATCATGCTTGGTATCGCGGTCGCCGCCGCCCGCTGGACCGTTGCCGCGTTGATCGCCGGCTCAGCGATGCAACTGGCTGTCGCGCCCCGCGCTGACCAGCCGCTGCTGGACATGCTTGAACACGCGGCTCCCTTGTTGCGCAGTCTGTATTTTACGAAGGTCGAGGCGGCCACCTATCAAGACGCCAATGAATACGCCGAACGTCACCGTTTGGCAGCGGAGCAATTGATCGAGCTGGAACGACGACACCGCACGCAAGGTGAGGCCCTGGATGACGTGGAGGCGCGGCGGATCTCCTCGTTCCTGAAATCCTACGCCGAGATGCGCAAGGGCGAGCAGTTCGTGATGGGTGAGGTACGCGCACAAGCGCGCGAGCGCATTCGATGGAGCGTGAGCCTGGGCTTGCTTGCGCTCGCGCTGCTGCTTGCTCCCCTTCCGTGGCGTCGCCTGCGGTTGCGATTGGAAGCGCTCCTAGCCTAGCGGCTTTTGACGAAGCACATCCCCATTCGCGACGCCTTGCCGGCGGCCTGACAGGCGAGCCCCTCCGCGCAGGTCCACGACTTGAAACTCCTGTCGTTGCCGGCGGCGTTGGGGCGCTGGACATAACAATGCGCACCCCAGCCATCCTCATATTCGGTCCCAGCGAGTTCCGTACTGCCGCGAAGTTGCGGGCGGCTGGAAAAGCCGCGGGAGTAATCCGGACGCTTGCCGTCGCGCAGCGAGGTGAGAATATCGCGGCGGCGGATCTGGTCGCCGAAGAAATGCGGCGACGCCGGCACGACAGTTGAATTGTCGGGCCTGGCCGCCATCCAGTCGACGCCGGGGAAATGAAAACCGCCGATGCCGCGCGTCTGGTGACATCCCGAGCAGGTCATGTCGTTGAGCCGCCGCTCAAAGCCGGCAATGGAGCGGATATTTTGCAACGTCACGCCGCTTTTGGCGGCCTTCTTCAGGGCGGAGACGACGTCAGTTTCCGTAAATACAGGATCAGGCGCGGCAGCATCGCCCTGCACGAGGCCGAAGGCCGGCTGGAGGTCCGACGACGCAAATCCAGCCGGGGTCGGCGCAATCGCGAAGCTCGCCAGGAATTTTTCCGGGATCAAAATCATGCCGCGATCCAGTTCGCTGAAATGCCTGGGATCGAGCAGCCACGCCTTGAAGTCGCGTTTGAGTTTTTCATCGGCCAAAATGCGCTCGCGATCGATCTGATTTTCGAGCGGCGCCTCCTTAAACGTCTGTGACTTTGCGTCGTAGTCAAACACCTTCAGGAGATAGTCGGTGCGGAAATCGCGAACGAGCGATTTCGGCGCATGCGCAATCTGCAGATTGGTTTCGATCCGGTCGATATTTTCAGGTCCGATCAAATCCAGCGGACCATCTTTCGCGGTCAATTTTTCGACAAGCTCAGCACCGGTCAGCGACAGATCACCGGCAGCCAGCCAACGGCGGGCGATCCCGGCGCATGTGACCGGCTTAGCGCTGCCGTCGACCGCAACATCGGCTTTGGCTTTCAGCACGACGTTCAGCGTCATCGGCAGCCGCGGCGAGGCCGCATTATCGCCCGCCGCGGGCGCATCGGTCCGCGTCAGACGGTAGATCAGCCGGATCTCACCGCAATTACCCTCAGCGACATAGGCGCGATCCATCCGGTTGACGATGCCCGCCAGCACGAAGCGCGAATCCTGCGAATAAAGCAGCGTGCGATCGAACAGCTGAAAGTCGAAGGACGTTCCGACGCCGATGGTTTCCTTCGGAAGACTGGCT
>JBGQCE010000418.1:0-4077 GCA_041495185.1 Bradyrhizobium sp. | reverse complement strand
CGATGCCGAGAGATTCGAGAATCCGCGTCGAGAAGATTCCACGCTGGGTAAAATACCGGATGTCGGAAAGGGAAGCGGCATTCGCCGCATTCGCCATCGCTGCGGCGATCGCGTTGCGGTCCCGCGACATCAGCATCTGCGCAAGCTCGCCGAGCTCCGGCGATGGCGCGCCGGCGTCGTCGCCCGGCTCGGGCTTGCTTTGCGCCGAATTAGTCCCGGCGCTTTCGGCGGTATCTTCCGGCGCGGTCTCGTCCTTCACCTCCGGCTGGCTGAAGAACAGGTCGAAGCACGCAGCCAGCGCCTGCTTTTCATCCTCGCTTTTGGCGAGCGTCAGCAGCAGCGTGTCACGCAGCATGCCCCGGTCGGCAAATCCGACATCGGCCACCGCTCTCATGGCATCGATGCTTTCCGCGGGCGATACCCGAACGCCGGCTCCGCGAGCCGCCCGGAAGAAACGATGCAGTTCTTCTCTCATCAGCCGAAGACGCCTTGCCGGCCAGCCTTGGCGACGAAGGTCGTCACCTGCGGCAGCGTGGTCTCGATGTCGGCCTCGTATTTCAGGAGGACATTGAGCGTCTCCTTGACGGTTTCATGATCCAGTTCCGCCGACTGCAGGAGGACCAGGACCCGCGCCCAGTCGATCGTCTCGCTGACCGAGGGCAGCTTCTTCAGATCCAGCGCGCGGACCTGATTGATGAATCCGACCATCTGCGCGCGCAGGGTTTGCGAGATTCCGGGGACGCGGCTTTCGACGATGCGTTCCTCGAGCTTCTGCTCGGGGAAGCCGATATGCAGATGCAGGCATCGGCGCTTGAGCGCGTCAGAGAGGTCGCGCTCGCCGTTGGAGGTCAATATCACCGTAGGCTTCACAAGCGCCGTGACGGTTCCGAGTTCGGGGATACTGACCTGGTAATCCGACAGGATTTCGAGGAGAAGGGATTCGAATTCGGCGTCCGACTTGTCGATCTCGTCGACCAGCAGCACGCAGCCCTTGGGCTGCTCCAGGGCCTGCAGCAGGGGACGCGGCTCCACGAATTCCTTGGAGAAGAAGACGTCGCCGAAATCGTGCAACTTATCGAGCGCCGCGGACAGCGTATCAGCGCCGCCGAGCACTTCGCCAAGTTTGTCCTTCAGAATCTGGGTGTAGAGAAGTTGCTTGGCGTACTTCCATTCGTACAGCGCCTTTGCCTCATCGAGCCCTTCATAGCATTGCATGCGGATCATCTTGAGCCCGCGCCATGCCGCAAGCGCCTTGGCAAGCTCGGTCTTGCCGACGCCGGCCGGACCCTCCACCAGGATCGGCTTCTCGATGCGTTCGGCCAGATAGACCGCGGTCGCGATTTGCCGGCTGGCAATATAGCCGGCCGACGCCAGTCCGCGGGTGACGGCCTCGATCGAATCCGCGGGGAGATTGTTATCCATCGCTGTATCACGCTCCATAACTTGAACCGCAGGTATGCACCCATTACGCTCAGCCAGCAATTCCGGGGGAAGCAAAAATGAGACAGATCAGGATCGGCGACATCACCATTGACGCGGTGATTGAGCGCGAAGGCCCGTGGCGGCGGCCGCAGGACTTCTTCCCGGCCTATGACGAGGCCACCTTCAAACGCCATTTGCCCACCATGGAGTTTGAGGTGTTCGACCAGGCGCTGGGAAAGATCGTCATCACCTACCAGACCTTCGTGGTCCGGACGCCGCATTACACGATCCTGGTGGATACCTGTACCGGCGAGGACAAGGGTCATCCGTCGCCGTTCGATTTTCCCGGCAAGGAGCGCTGGCGGAACGAGCTGTTTGCGCTCGGGATCAGCTACGCGAGCGTGGATTATGTGTTCTGCACGCATCTGCATATCGACCATACCGGCTGGAACACCACGCTGCGCGACGGGCGTTGGGTTCCGACATTCCCGAATGCGAAATACGTATTCCACAAGAGGGAATATGCCGTCTGGGAAGCGGAGCACGCGCGAGGCGCCAATCCGCCCGGCACGGTATTCCGGGATAACTGCTTGCCGATCGTGGAAGCCGGCCAGGCGTTGTTGGTCGATGACGATTACGCGCTCGACGATACCATTACGTTGACGCCGACGCCGGGGCACTCGCCCTGCCATTGTTGCGTCAACATCTTCTCCCGCGGGCGTCGCGCGGTCGTGACCGGCGACATGATGCACCACGTGATCCAGTGCCGGGAGCCCGACTGGTCGGCAAGGCCAGACTGGGATGCGAAGCAATCGGCGGTGTCGCGCCGGAAGTTTTTATCATCCGTCGCGGATACCGATACGCTCATTCTGCCGATCCATTTCCCGACGCCGACGGCAGGTCTGGTCACGGCGGATGGGGATCGGTTCAACTATCGGTTCAAGCGCGATTGAGCCGCCGCACCTCCGGATGCGCGGAACGCGCCCGCATGGGCAGGCGACATTGCAAGCTTGGCTTGAAATGAAGGAGGCCGCCAACCGAGGCAGCCTCTTCTAGAATAATCACCACCAATGGCGGGGATGTTCACCAGCGATGATGATGGCCTCGGCCCCAGCCATAATGATGACCTCGACCACCGCGGTGGCCCCAATGACCGTGGCCGTGGCCGTGGCCACCCCTTACGAGGACGACTGAGCTGTCGGTATCGGTAAGTGCTTTCGGGTTTGCACCCGGCATTGCCGACGCCGAGAGGGTTGGAGCGAGCACAAAAGCGCAGGCTGCAAATCCGATCAATAAAAGCCGTTTCATGAAGTGTTTGCTCCTTGGATCGCGTTATCGCGGTAATTAGTAATGCCTCGCCACTCGGATTGTTCCATGGATGGAATGCGGGCAGACCGCGATTTGCCGGAGCCCGTGCGGATCGCGAAGGGGCGTTGATCCGGGTGAAGTAACCATGCCTTGGCAGCCGACGCTTTGATCAATATCGGCGGCATCGTCGTGAGCCGCGCGGCTAGAGCCAATTAACTCCCGCCAGTGGCAGCACCCGTTGAAGGATCGCCGCCAGGCAGATCAGCAATACCAACAATTTGAGAAGGTTTGCCAGGCGGGATTCATTGACAAACTTGTCAATGGCCCAAAAACAAATTGCGCCGACGACGCAAATAATCAAAACGCCTATCAAGACCGAAAGCATAGCAATCTCCTTGCGCTCGTGCGGCAAACGCTCGTGCGCCACATTTGGCGCAATACGCGCAAGCTTCGATTGGCAGGATAGAAAAATGTGAGATTATCTCAGCGCGGCGAGGAGATAATGTCCGGGGACCCCCTAAGTTCCATTAGACTGTGTGTATCCAACCACTCCTTGTTTCTGAACAGCCTGCGAAGGGATGCGGCGACCTGCCGATGCTGATTCCGCTCAGGCCCCATTTTTAGGCCCCTTGGCGCGTTCGAAACACTCTTCCGTTGGCGCGCCACATGGCATAAGCACGGCCGAAACTTTTTCCATGTTCAGGCGCACATGATCCGTCTCGATAATATCAGCAAGCAAATCGGCCACCAGATCCTCTTTATCGAAGCCTCCGCCGCGCTCCAGAAGGGCGAGAAGATCGGCCTCGTCGGCCCTAACGGGGCCGGCAAGACGACGCTGTTCCGAATGATCACGGGCGAGGAACTCCCCGACGAGGGACAGGTCGCCGTCGATCGCGGCGTCACCATCGGTTACTTCAGTCAGGACGTCGGTGAGATGTCCGGCCGCAGCGCCGTGTCCGAGGTGATGGACGGCGCCGGCCCTGTCAGCACCGTGGCCGCCGAGCTGAAGGCGCTTGAGGCCGCCATGGGAGATCCTGACAGGGCGGACGACATGGATGATATCATCGAGCGCTACGGTGAGGTGCAGGGGCGCTTCGAGGAGCTGGACGGCTACGCCCTGGAAGGCCGGGCGCGGGAAGTCCTTGCGGGCCTGAGCTTCAGCCAGGAGATGATGGACGGTGACGTGGGCGCGCTGTCGGGCGGTTGGAAGATGCGCGTGGCGCTGGCCCGCATCCTCCTGATGCGCCCCGACGCCATGCTGCTGGACGAGCCGAGCAACCACCTCGATCTGGAGAGCCTCATCTGGTTGGAACAATTCCTCAAGGGCTATGAAGGCGCGTTGCTGAT
>JBGQCE010000417.1:0-4085 GCA_041495185.1 Bradyrhizobium sp. | reverse complement strand
GCGCCAGCATGTTCGCGCGCATCATCGAAACTCGCCTGCCGGTAGGCGCACATGCATAAATCGGCATCGAAGGAAACGGTGACGTCGCTGCACGATCTCAGCGCCGTCGACCTGATCGCAGGCTATCGCGCGAAACAGTTTTCGCCGTCGGAAGTGCTGGAGGACGTGCTGGCGCATATCGCGGTGTGGGAGCCGCACATCAAGGCGCTGTACGCTTTCGATCCGGATGGCGCGCGCGCGACCACAAAGGCATCGACCGAACGCTGGCAGAAAAGCGAACCGATCGGTCCGCTCGACGGCGTGCCGGCGACGATCAAGGACAACATCGCCACCAAGGGCGTGCCGGTGCCGCTGGGTGCTGCTTCCGTCAAGCTCGTGCCGGCAGCGATGGATGCGCCGCCCGTGGCGCGCTTGCGCGAAGCGGGTGCGGTGATTTTTTCGAAAACCACCATGCCCGATTACGGCATGCTGTCGTCGGGCCTGTCGAGCTTTCATCCCCTCACCCGCAATCCCTGGGACCTCAGCAAGAATCCCGGCGGTTCCAGCGCCGGCGCGGGCGCGGCGGGCGCCGCCGGTTATGGTCCGCTGCACCTCGGCACCGATATCGGCGGTTCGTTGCGGCTGCCGGCGTGCTGGTGCGGCCTCCTCGCGCTTAAGCCCAGCCTTGGGCGGATTCCGATCGATCCGCCTTACGTCGGCCGCGTCGCTGGACCGATGACCCGCACCGTCGATGACGCCGCCTTGATGATGAGCGTGCTGTCGCGGCCCGATCGCCGCGACGGCATGAGCCTGCCGCCCAATGACATCAACTGGAAAGCCCTTGAAAAACCCCTGCGCAAATTGCGCATCGGCCTGATGCTCGATCTCGGCGTCGGCCAGGCGCTGGAGCAGGATGTGCGCGACGTGGCGGTGAAGGCCGCCAAGGCGTTCGAGGCGGCCGGTGCGGTTGTCACTGAAGTCGATAGCGTGCTGACGCGCGAGATGCTCGACGGGCTCGACAATTTCTGGCGAGCGCGGATGTGGGACGATCTTTCCAGGCTTGCGCCCCCGGAGCGCGCCAAGGCGCTGCCTTATATCCTCAAATGGGCGGAAGCCGGTGCGAAGCTGTCAGGCGTCGACGTGATCAGGGGCTTCAACGCCACCATGGCGATCAGGTCGGCCGCGGCGGCGCTGTTCGCCGACATCGACTATGTGGTCTCGCCGGTCTCGCCGGTGGTGAATTTCGCAGCCGAGCTCGCCGCCCCGATCAACGATCCCGACAGGCCGTTCGAGCACATCTGCTACACCGTGCCGTGGAACATGTCGGAAAATCCTGCCGTGTCGATCAATGGCGGCTTCAACGCGGCCGGCTTCCCGATCGGCGTGCAGATTGTCGGCCGCCGCTTTGACGACATTGGCGTACTTGGAATGGCGAAGGCGTTTGAGACCCTGCGCGGTCCGCAAAAGCCGTGGCCGAGCCCGCCGAAGAAGTAACGTCATTCGTCATTCCGGGGCGGCGCGATAGCGACGAACCCGGAATCTCCAGCGATTAATCGATCGAGATTCCGGGTCTGCGCCTGACGGCGCATCCCGGAATGACAAGATGAAAATCAAGAACAACAGGAAGGAAACACCCGATGGCGTATGAGACGATCAAATACGAGGTCGCCGAACAGATTCTCACCATCACGCTGAACCGGCCCGACAAGCTCAACGCCTTCAACGGCACCATGCAGGCGGAATTGATCGACGCCTTCGATGCGGCCGACAACGACGACAATGTCAGGGCCATCATCGTCACCGGCGCGGGGCGCGGCTTCTGCGCCGGCGCCGATCTTTCCTCCGGCGCCGACACCTTCGACCGCGATGCCCGGCGCGGACCCGTGAAGCGTCTTGCCGATGGCAAGGTCGATTACAGCGACCCCAATGTGCGCGACGGCGGCGGACAGGTGACGCTGCGCATCTTCAAGTGCCTGAAGCCCGTGATCGCCGCGGTGAACGGCCCCGCGGTCGGCATCGGCGTCACCATGCAGCTCGCGATGGATATCCGCATCGCATCCGAAAATGCGCGTTTCGGTTTCGTGTTCTCCCAGCGCGGCATCGTGCCCGAGGCGGCGTCGAGCTGGTTCCTGCCGCGCATCGTCGGCATCGCGCAGGCGCTGGAGTGGTGTTACACCGGCCGGGTATTTCCGGCGCAGGAAGCGCTCGCCGGCCGCCTCGTCAGCAAGGTGGTGCCGCCGGACGAGTTATTGCCAACCGCGCGCGCGCTCGCCAAGGAGATCGCCGCGAAAACCGCGCCGGTGTCGGTGGCGCTGATCCGGCAGATGATGTGGCGCATGCTTGGCGCCGACGATCCGATGGAAGCGCACAAGGTCGACAGCCGCGGCATCTACGCCCGCGGCCGCTCTGGCGACGTGAAGGAAGGCGTGGTGTCGTTCCTGGAAAAGCGCCCCGCCGTGTTCAAGGACAAGGTGTCGGCAGACATGCCCGATTACTTTCCGTGGTGGGACGAGCGGGAGTATAAGTGAGAGAGCTACTCGCCTACGGCACCTCCTTCGTCGTCCCGGCGAATGCCGGGACCCATAACCGCCTGCCGTCGTGGTTATGGCAAGCTGTGGCTCCAGCTCGTCGCAAAATTGGTGCCGGTGGTTATGGGTCCCGGCTCGCGCTTCGCTTGGCCGGGACGACGAGGAGAGTTGGTTTTACCGCATCATCAGCGCGACCCGTCCGATGGCCTTGCGCTCAATCAACAGCCGCATCGCCTGCGCATAATTTTCCAGCGGCAGCCGATGCGAGACGTTGGGCCGGATTTTCCCGGCCTCCGCCCAGTCCAGCAACGCCTTGATCCGCACCGCCGCGAGACCAGGATTTCTCCGCACAGCCTCGCCGGCGCGGACGCCGAGCACGCTCGCACCCTTGATCAGCAAGAGATTGGTGCGGGCGAGCCCTATGCCGCCGGTAAAGCCGATCACGAGGATGCGCGCACCCCAGGCAATACATCGCATACTGTTCTCGAAAATCTCACCGCCGACGGGATCGAACACCACGTCCGCGCCGCGGCCATCGGTGATGCGCTTGACCGCATCACGAAACGGTTCGCGCGCGTAGAGCACCAGATGATCCGCGCCCCTCGCCTGCGCGACGCCAAGCTTTTCCTCCGATGATGCCGCCGCGATCACGGTGGCGCCGAGCATCTTGCCCATTTCGACCGCGGCCAGTCCAACGCCACCGCCGGCGCCATGCACCAGCAGCACTTCACCGGGTCGAACCTGACCGCGATCGATCAGCGCGTGATACGCGGTGCCGTGCCCCGCAAGAAATGTCGCGCCTTCGGCATAGTCGAAGGCCGATGGCAATGGAATAAGCTGCGATGCTGCCACGACCGCCTCATCGGCGTACGCGCCGTGACGCATCTTGACGATCACCCGCTCGCCGACGGAAACGCCGGCAACGCCATCGGCAATCTCGGCCACCTTGCCAGCGGCTTCCACCCCGGGCGTGAACGGCAGTTCGGGCTTGAGCTGGTACTCGCCGGCCGCCATTAATATGTCGGGAAAATTGATCCCGGCGGCATGAATGGCGACGCGCACCTCTGCCTGCTTCAACGGCGCAGAGGCAAAGCTTTCGAGCCGCAAACTTTCTGGCGGGCCGAGTTCGCGGCAGACGACCTTCTTCGGCATCAGGCGGCCCGCGCTTTAAGCCGCTGCAGCGCTTCGCGGATCAGCGGCATCCGGTCGTTGCCGAAATACATGTCGGTCTTGTCGATGAAAATGGTCGGCGAGCCGAAGCCGCCCCGCGCCATGACTTCATCCGTGTTCGCCTTGAGCTGATCCTTGATCGCCTGCTCACTAATGCCTGCGAAGAATTTTTGCGGATCGACGCCGACGCTCTTGCAAACTTCCGTCAGCACCGCGTCCTGCGAAATATCCTTGTCGCCACCCCAATAGGCCTCGAATACCGCGCGCGCGAACGGCACCATGTCGTTACCCAACCAGATGCAGCCACGCATCGCCTTGACGCTGTTGACCGGAAATACCGTCGGCCGCATCTTGATCGCAAGCCCTGCCGAGCGCGCCCAGTCCGCCATGTCCTTCTTCTGGTAGTTC
>JBGQCE010000416.1:0-4104 GCA_041495185.1 Bradyrhizobium sp. | reverse complement strand
TGTTTCTGGTGCGGCAATACGCGCTCGATCACGGCAGCGAAGGCATTCGCGCCAATGCCGTCAATGCCGACCGGATCCGTTCCGGTCTCCTGACCGAAGAAATGATCGCGTCGCGCTCGAAGGTTCGAGGGCTGAGCGAGCAGGCTTACATGCGGGGCAACCTTCTCGGCCGGGAAGTGTCGGCCGAGGATGTGGCGCAGGCCTTTCTGGCGCAAGCGTTGGCGCTCAAGACTACCGCCGACGTCACCACCGTGGATGGCGGCAACATCGCGGCCGCGCTGCGGTGAACGGCAGAAGTTGCTGCAAATGCGAGGGTGTGGCCCCCTAGTCTCCGGGAAATCCGCCCTCTACAATCGTCGCCGCAAACAACGACAAGCAAATCGGGGGAGATCGTCATGCCGCGCCGTGCGATGGTTACGAGCGTCAGTTTCCTTGTGTTTGCCGCATGGCTGGCAGGCGCAGGCAATTTGGCAGCGCAGGCGGGGCCCGCGCTAACAGGCAGAGTCACCGCCGGGCAGGAGGTGCTGGAAGGCGTTTTGGTCAGCGCCAAAAAGACCGGATCGACCGTTACCATTACCGTCGTGAGCGACAAGGATGGCCGCTACAGCTTCCCGGCGGCCAGGCTTGAGCCGGGCGAATATTCGCTGCGCATCCGGGCTGCCGGTTACGACCTCGACAGTTCCAGCCCGGTCTCGGTCGCGGCGGAGAAGACCGCGACCGCCGATCTTGCGTTGCGCAAAACCAGAGATATCGCGTCGCAACTCTCGAATGCCGAATGGCTCGCCAGTATGCCGGGCACCGACGCGCAGAAAGGTCAGTTGCTCAATTGCGTCGGCTGCCACACGCTGGAGCGTCCGTTGCGCTCGCAATACAGCGCCGATGAATTCCTGACGCTGATACTGCCGCGCATGCAGGGCTATGTGAACCAGAGCATTCCTGCACATCCGCAATTGCGCCATGCCGAGCGTCTGATGGAAGAACGCGGCGATCAGCGCGTGCAGGTCTACCGGGGCGTCGCCGAGTACCTCGCCAGCGTCAACCTCGGCTCGCGTTCGCAGTGGAATTTTGAGCTCAAGACGCTGCCGCGTCCGACCGGTGTGGCCACGCGCGTCATCTATACCGAGTACGATCTGCCGCGCGAGACGATCTCGCCGCATGACGTGATCGTCGATGGCGGCGGCATGGTCTGGTATTCCAGTTTCGGCGAGCAGAATCTCGGCCGGCTCGACCCCAGGACCGGAAAAGTCACCGAGTTTCCGGTTGAGGAGCACAAGCCGGGCTTCCCGACTGGCCTGCTCGGCCTGCGCAGCGATCGCGACGGCAATCTGTGGCTCGGCAATATGTATCAGGCAACGATTGCGAAGTTCGACCGTAAAACCGAGACGTTCAGGTTCTGGCCGCTGCAGGGCGAGCAGAATATCGACGCCGCGCAAATCAACATGGTCAGCCCGCAAAGCTCCGATGTCGATGGCAAGGTCTGGGCGCAGAACAATGGCTTTGCCGGCGTTCACCGGCTCGACATCGCAACCGGCAAGATCGAAACCTGGCAGCCGTTCAAGGGCGTGCCGGGCCCGCACAATGTTTACGACGTGATTCCGGACTCCGGGAACAACGCTTATTTCACCGACTTCCGCCAGCGTCATATCGGGCGGATCGACGCCAAGAGCGGCGAGATCAAGCTGTACGAGATCCCGACGCCCGCTTCCGCGCCGCGTCGCGGCACCATGGATGCGCAGGACCGGCTGTGGTTCGGTGAATATCGCGGCGATCGTATCGGCATGTTCGACACCAAAACCGGGCAGTTCAGGGAGTGGCAGGTCACGCCGCGATGGTCGGCGCCCTACGACGTCATCACCGACAAGAACGAAGAGGCCTGGACCGGCTCGATGCTGAGCGATCGGGTGACGCGGCTCAACACCAGGACCGGGGAGTCCATCAATTATCTGCTGCCGCGCACCACCAATATAAGGCGCGTGTTCGTCGACAATTCCACGACGCCGGTCACATTCTGGGCCGGCAGCAACCACGGCGCGTCGATCGTCAAGGTCGAGCCGCTGGAATAAGGTGGCGCGCCTGGAGACGGTATTTACCGGAGCGACAATCCCGTCGCCGCTTCAAGCTGGGCGATGGCTTGCGGCGCATTGACCACCTTGATGGTGGTCATGCCCATATCGCGTGCCGGTTTCAGATTGACGCCGAGATCGTCGAGGTAGACGCAACGTTTGGGGTCGACGCCAAGCGCTTCGATCATCATCCGGTAGATGCGCGGGTCAGGCTTCCTCAAGCCGATCTTTGCCGATTCGATGATGTGATCGAACAGCGCCATTACCTCCGCGATATAGAGCGACCGGCCGGCGCGGCTTCCGATCGCGTTGGCGGGAAGGTTATTGGTGATGCACCCTGTCTTGAATCGAGACTTCACGGATTTGAGCGCCTCGACCATCTCGGGCCGCAGGTCTCCCGACAGCAGCGGTAAGACGTCCTTGCCCCGAACTTCTGCGCCGAGCGCCAGCGATTCCTCTGCGAACAACCGATCGAAGGTTTCGATGTCGACTTCGGCGCGCTCGAACTTCGCCCAGGCATTCTCCCAATGATTGCTGGCGTTGGTGCGCCGGATGATATCGGTGGGCAGCCCGCGTTCGCTCTCGAACCGTGCAAACGCTTCGAACGGCGAGGTCGTGAGTACCCCGCCGAAATCCCAGATCACTGCTTCGATCATCAATTCCTCAGCCATTGCGAATGCGGTTTGATAGCAGCTAACACGGTGGGATGGCGCGGGCCAGTCCCTCGCGGCGGGTTGGCCATCTTGGGTGGATGAATGAAGAAGCAGCGACAAGAATGAATAAGAGGTAGCGCGCCGGTTCAGCGGAAAGCCATCCCGTACACACGGCACGCTGACCGGGGCTGCAAACCTATAAACCCATGGCGTTGCCGGACGTCTGCCTTGGTGCATATTGCGGATTTAAGTCGGACATCGCGCCAAGTCGGCGAAGTGCCAAACCCGGAAATCGCCGCTTCATTCGATCACCTCGTTGGCGCGAGCGAGCAGCGTGGGCGGGATTGTAAGGCCGAGCGCCTTGGCTGTCTTGAGATTGATGATCAGCTCGAACCGGGTGGGTTGCTCTACAGGAAGGTCAGCAGGCTTCACGCCGTTTAGAATCTTGTCGATATAGCCTGCGGCATGACGAAAAGAGTCAAGGATACTCGGGCCATAGCTCATGAGGGCACCTGCGCGCGCAAATTCCCCGAATTCGGAAGCCACGGGGATTCGTTGCCGCATTGCGAGATCGACGAGGCGCGCCCGATAGGTGATCTGGATTGCATCCTCCGTCGTCATGACGGCCTCGGCACCGAACTGCACCGCGGACTCGAAGCTTTTTTCAATATCGCTGGGGGCACGCAGCTCAAGAGTTTGGAGTTGAACACCTAACACCGGAGCGGCCACCTCTATTTGTTTGAATTTCTGTACCACGCTTGCATTGTTTGCACTCCACAGAACCGCCAGCCGGGTCAGGGCGGGAAGAATTTCTTTGAGCAGCTCCAGTCGTTTTGCAGTCAACTCGGTCGCAAGAAGGCTCGCACCTGTCACGTTCCCCCCCGGCTGCGCGAGACTGGCAATAAAGCCAGCTGCTATAGGGTCACCGACGGCTGCCATGACGATAGGAATATTCGTGGTAGCCTTCCGTGCGGCGTCAGTGGATTCGGTCCCCGCCGTCAAGATCACATCCACTTTTGTATGGACGAGATCAGTAGCGAGAGCAGGCAGTCGATCGAGCTGCCCCTCGGCATACCGAGATTCAAATGCAATATTCCGGCCGTATGCCCACCCGCGCTCTTGAAGCGCCGCACGCAACGCGGTGACGCGAGCTTGCGCCTGCGCGTCACTCTCGATGTACGGCAGGAGTACACCTATTCGCCGCACCCGGTCGGGCTGCTGCGCGGTCGCCGCGAGCGGCCACGCGATCGCCGCACCGCCGAGAAGCGTGATGAACTCGCGCCGACGCATGTACCCCCCGAAGAACACGCTTGTGCAATGCCTAAAGCCTAGCACTTTGCGACGGGCCGGCGAGCAAGAAATGGCACTCAACCGACCTCAAATGCGAT